>CALMQC010000700.1 GCA_937871895.1 uncultured Roseateles sp.
AGCCGTCGGCGTCCTGGGTGGCCAGGTCGCCGGTGCGGCACCAGCTGTCGCCGGGATCGCCGGTGAACTTGGCGCGCGTCGCGGCATCGTTGTTCCAGTAGCCGAGGAAGAAGACCGGGTCGGGGTCGCCATGGGCATCGCGCGCATGCACGGCCACCTCGCCCAACTCGCCGGGAGCGCACACGCGGCCGGCGTCGTCGATCACGGCCACGCGGTGCCCAGGGTAGGGTCGCCCCATGCTGCCCGGCCGCGCCGGCCAGACCGCCTGCGAGTTGCCCACCACGTAGTTCATCTCGGTCTGGCCAAACATCTCGTTCACGGTGACGCCGAGTTCGTCGCGGCACCAGGCAAACACGGCATCGCCCACGGCCTCGCCGGCGCTCATCAGGCCTTGCAGGCGCAAGCGGTGGCGCTGTGGCCGAGGCTCGGCCTTCATCATGGCCTTGAGCGCGGTCGGGAAGAGAAAGGCGTGCGTGACGCCGTGACGCGCCATCAGCTCGAAGGCCTTGGCCGGCTGGAAGCGCCCCTGGTAGGCCAGGATGGGCCGTCCGAAGTAGAGGCTGGGCAGCAGGGCGTCCATCAAGCCGCCGGTCCAGGCCCAGTCGGCGGGCGACCAGAACACCGCGTCGCTGGGCTTGTCGTCGTCCTCGGGGTCGAAACCAAACCAGTTCTGGCTGGCGATGAAGCCCGGCAGATTGCCCACCAGCGCCTGCTGCGGGATCAAGGCGCCCTTGGGGTTGCCGGTGGTGCCGCTGGTGTAGAGCAGCAAGGCCGGGTCGGTGGCCAGGGTCTCGGTGGGCTTGAAGCGGGCTTCTTCGGCCTGCAGGGCGTCGATCCAGCCGACCTCTTCCAGCTCGGGCGAGACGTCGGCACCACACTCCCCCACCACGATCACGCGACGCAGGGCCTCGCAGCGCGGCTTGGCCTGGCGCAGCGCGGGCAGCGCCTCGCAGGCCACGATGGCCAGCACGGCACCGCTGTCGCGCAGCCGGTACTCCAGCGCCTCGGCACCAAACAGCAGAGACAGCGGCATGGCCACGGCCCCGATCTGCTGGATGGCGATGTGGGCCACGGCGGTTTCGAAACGCTGAGGCAGCACGATGGCCACCCGGTGGCCGCGCCGCACGCCGTGAGCCACGAGCGCGTTGGAGAGCCGGTTGGCCGTGCGCTGCAACTGCGCAAAGCTGTGCTGCATGCTGCCGCCCAACTCGCTCTCGACGATCAGGGCCGGGCTGTTGGGCGTCTCGCGGGCCCAGCGGCCACAGCAGGCTTCCGCGATGTTGAAGTCCGGCGGAACCTGCCAGCGAAAGGCTTTGTACAGCGCTGAGTAGCGATCGACAGCCATCGGCGCGTCCCTCCGCGTCTTCAGGGGGGACCGATGCTAGTGGCGGGCTTGCAGCGCGACCAGACCCGCCAGACCCGCGTTAACCCGCAGGCCGCAGGTCGATCAGAGGGGCAGCCAGGACGAGGCCGACCACTTGCCCGGCGTCTCTTCGCCGCTGTAGCGCTGCAGCGCATCGCCGGTCAGGCGGCAGAGTTGCCAGTCGGGCAGCACCTCGGCGCCGAGCTTTTGGTAGAAGCGAACGGCGTCCTCGTTCCAGCCCAGCACGGACCACTCGAAGCGCCCATAGCCGCGCGCGCAGGCCAGCTCGGCCA
>CALMQC010000701.1 GCA_937871895.1 uncultured Roseateles sp.
CCGCGGCGGCCTTGGCCACGTCGGCGGTGGTCTTGGCCGCCTCCACCGCCGCGCCGGCCTGGCCGCCCATGGCGCCGGTCATCTTGTCCAGCGCCTCGGCGGCCGTCTTGGCGGCCTGCGTGAGCTTGTCCACCGCATCGGTGGCGGGCTTCGTGGCCTGGGTGAGCTTGTCGGCGCCTTCCTTCGTGGTCTTGGCGGCCTGCTCCCAGTCGGCCATGTACTCGCGCAGGTCCGCGACGAGCTTGACGATCAGCCGGCCGACCTCACGCACCGCCATGGCTTCAGCTCCTCACGCCCGCGCCGCCAGCCGCGCGCGGTCGGCCTCCAGCACGGCCTGCTCCATCGCCTGCAGGTCGGCCAGCAGCTCGGGCCACTGGCGCCGGGGCACGCCCGCCATGCGCGCGGCGGATTCGATCTCCGGCCGGGGCAGGCCCTGGCGCACCAGGCGGTTGACCGCCCCGCCCATCGGGGCGGCCATGGTGAGCTGCAGGTACTGCCACCGCGTGGACAAGCCCAGGAACAGCTGCCAGGTGGCCCAGTTCTCCGGCCAGATGCCGTAGGGCTCGGCCGCCTCGTGCTGGCGCGCCTGGTCGGCCGCCACGGCCTGGGCGATCTGCTCCTCGCTCACGCCGATCCAGCGCAGGCCCTGCGCATCCACGCGCGAGGCCTGGCGCTGCGGCGCCGGGCCGCCAGCCCACAGGCGGGCGGCCTCTACGAGTTTTTTGCCCGCGCGCCATTGATCTGCTCCCAGAAGGCGGCAGCCATGTACATCGGCGTGGGCGGGATCTGCAGCACGGCGGCCAGCGCGTCGGCCGAGTACGGCACCTCCTGGCCGGTGTCGGCGTCGGTCATCTGCCAGCCGACCAGCTTGCGCTTCAGCAGCTCCTGGTTGGTGAGCTGGCGCAGCTCCTCCAGCTCGCTGCTGGTGGCGTGGGCGAAGATCGCCGTGAAGCTGTTCTGGTCGTAGCCGCCGGCCTCGTTGGCCACCGGCACGTTGACATCGGCGCGGAAGGTGGGCGAAGTGGTGCGCTTGAAGGCCATGTTCTCGGTCCCGTTTCGTGGTTTCGTGTTGTGCTTACTTGAAGGTGAAGACGAACTCGTCGTTGCCCGACGAGGGGCGCAGATCCCAGCTCGTGTTCACCATCGTGATGCCCTGGTCTTCGCTGAGCGTGGGGTCGGCGTTCATCACCATGGCCGGCGCGTCGATCTGCACGATCTTCCCGGCGCCCACGCCGTGCACGATGGCCAGCGCCCCGCTGGTGCTCAGGCGCCGGATCTCGGGCCAGTTCTTGGAGGCCACCGCGCCCAGCTCGAACACGGCGCGCGCGGTGGGCATGCGGTCGTTGCACACCACGCCCTGGAAGTTGGGCATGTCGCGCCACACCAGCTGGTTGCCCCAGTCGAGGCTGAAGCTGGTGAGCTTCACCGCTTCGCCATGGATCGTGAAGGTCGGCGTGTTCACCTTGCCCACCGGCTGGGGGTCGGCCGTGTTGGTGAACACCGCGCCGCCGGGCAGGGCCGTGTCCGTCATGGCCACGTACTTGCCGATGGCGGTGACCTTCATCACCGGGATCTGCTTGGCGTTGAGCTCGAAGCTGCTGGTGAACTTGGCGTCCTCCAGGCTGAAGCGCAGACCGTCGAGGTAGCAGTACAGGGTGTAGTACGGCTCGCCGCTGTTCACGGGCTGGTAGGCCGCGCTCACGCCGGCGCTGATGGTCTCGGCCGCGCCGCAGCCAATGAGCAGGGGCGCGAAGCGCGGCGCGGTGCCGGCGGCGCCGGAGCTGCCCAGCTCGATCTCGATCTCCAGCTGGCGGTACTCGCCCACCGCGAAGCTGCCGAAGTTGCCCTTGTAGCCCTTCAGCAGCGTGCGCTTGACCGTCTCCGCGTTGATGGGCGACGGCGCCAGCGCGCGGCACTGGATGGCGTGGGTGCCGGCAACGGGGGTGCCGGGGGTGCCGAACGCGCCTTGCGCGACGGCCAGAAGAAGCATGTTGCGCATCAGCATGATGGGTGCCTTTCAGGTGCTGGGTGCTGGGGTTGCTTGCGGGGTGATGGGTGGGCGCTGGGCGGGCTCAGGCCTGGGCGGCGTCGGCGCCGTGGATGCCCAGGGCCTCCATGGCGCGGCGCGTGTCGTCGTCAGCCGGCGCGCGCACGCCCGTCACGGGGTCGCGCACGAAGCGGCCGTAGTGGCCGGTGTAGGCATCGCGGGGCCAGCCGCCAGGCGGCTCCACGGCGGGCTTGGTGGCCGTCGCGGCTGCAGCGGCGGCGTCAGGGGTGTCTTTCTTGCTCATGGGGTTCTCCGGTTGGGTCAGGGCCGCACGTCCAGCTTCAGCACCACCCAGCCGTAGGGGTGCTCCAGTTGCCGGCTCTGCATGAAGTCCAGCGGCAGCACGCTGTCGCCGGCGCGGATTTCGCCGGGGTCGGCCGTCCAGGCGAGCAGCTCGCGCAGGAGCTCCAGCTCCGCGCGTTCCACCTCGGCCGGCTGGTCACGCTCATCCACCCGCACAAAGCCCACCAGGCTCACCTGCAGGTGCCCGAGCTGGCCTTCGCGGCCCATGTAGTTGGCGAAGTCACCACCGCCCTCGCACACCACGCACACCACGCCGGCGGTCATCTCGGCGTCGGGCAGGTCGGCCGCGGCCATCACCAGGCTGCGGCGCACGTGACGGTGGGGCAGCGCCTTGGCCAGGCTCTTGGCCAGGTTATCCAGGGCCAGGTTGGGGTCGTGCACGCTCATGCGGTGCTCCCCACCTGCTGCATGGCGCGCTCCACGGCGGCCTGCAGGCGTCGCTCGATCAGCGGGCGTTGCTCGTCCAGCGAGCGGGCCACGAAGGGCGTGGCGCGCACGCCCTTGCGGCGGATGTGCCAGGCCAGGCCCTCGTAGCGGTCGCGCAGCTCGCGCTGCGGGGCGGCCGCGGCGCGGCCGGCGCCCTGCCCCCTGAAGGGCGTGGCACGCAGCCAGGCCACGATGTCCGCGCTGGCGGGGTTGGCCCACCGGGGCAGGCCCTTGCCACCGGGCTTGACGCCCAGCTCCTGCGCCTCGGCATAGGCCGCGGTCGGGCCCACGTCGCGCTCCAGCGGCGCGGGCTGGCTGACGGTGACGCTGTTGGCGAGCAGCGAGCGGAACTTGGGCGCGCCCAGGCGCTGGGCCCGGGCGAGGATCTGCGCGCAGAAGTCCAGCTCGGTCTCCAGCTCGCGTTCCACCGCGGCGCGCACGCGCTCCAGGCTCAGCACGGCCTGGGCGCTGCCGTCCACGTGCACGCGGGCGCTCATCGCCACTCCCTGAACTGCCGCAGCAGCGTCTCATGCAGCGCGGCGGGGGTGCTGTTGCGCGGCATGCCCGACAGACCGTCCTGCAGGCGCACCGGCTTGGCCACGTTGCGCACCGCGATGGCCAGCATGGCCTCGGCCTGGGCGCGCAGCAGCAGCAGGCCGCGGTCTTGCGGGTTGATCGTGGTGTCTTCGGCCGCGGCGCCGATCACGTGCGCCGCGAAGAAGTAGAAGCGGCACGTGGCGCCCAGCACGTCGATCTGCAGCTGCGTGGGCGCGGGGTCGAACCGCAGCTCCCAGGCGGTGCCGTTCCAGCCGGCGCTGATACCGGGCAGCGGGCCCGGCCAGGTGGGCTGCCAGGGCTTGCCCATCTTCTCGGTGTCGCGCCACAGGTCGAACTTGAGCGCGGCGAAGTCCGACTCGGCGATCGCGTACGTGGCCACGCCGGCGGTCAGGGTGACGGTGCCGAGCTTGGTGCGCGGGCGCTTGAGCTGCATGTCGGGCAGGGCCTGGGCCAGCAGACGCTTGAGCGTGGCATCGCCCTCGTCGGCCAGCACGCTGGCCGAGTCGAAGAGCGAGGCCTTCAGGTCCGCGACCAGGTCTGCCTGCGACATGCTGCCCGCCATGCGCCCTTCCCCCTCACTCCGCCGGCGTGAGCGCGTCCACCTTGGCCTGCGCCTCGGCGACGGCCGATTCGGCCTCGGTGCGCTGCTGCTCGGTGGCCAGCGGGCCCAGGGCGTCCAGCACCTGCAGGGCGGCGGACAGCTCCTCACGGGCCGACTGCAGCGCGGCCTGCAGGCGCTCGGCCTCCTCGGCCTCGATCTGCTCGTTGGCGCGCCGCAGCACCTCTGCGGCGATGGCTTCCAGCACGCCCTTGCGGTTCTGGTCCGCCTCTTCCAGCGCGCGCAGCTGCTGCAGCTGCTCCGCGGCCAGCGTGGGCAGGTCCGGCACGATGGCCTTGATGGCCTTCTCCAGCAGCTCCTTCAGCGGCTGCAGGGCGTCGGGCGCCTCCTCGGCGGCCGGCGCGGCTGCGGGCCGGTGCTCCGCCGGCACGTCGACCTGGTCGAACTCGCGGCCTTCACCGGGCTGCAGCAGCTTGCCGCCGATGAACTTGGCCACCGGGCCGGTGTTCTCGATGTAGATCCTCTTCATGGTGCGCTCCGGTTCCCCTCTTTGCCTGCGCCCCGCCCGGGCTCATGCCGGGCGGGGGGTCAGCCTCTTGGGGTGGTGAATGAGGATCAGGCGGCGCGGGCCACGCGGCCCGTGGCGCTGTACAGGATCAGGCTGGTGGCGGCCAGCTTGCGGTTGACCGGCGTGTGGGCCACCACGTACTGCTCGCCATAGCCTTCCTTGGCGCCGATGAAGGCGCCGGCGCTGTTGCGCGCGTCCTGCAGCTGGCCCATGGCCCAGGGGCGGCACATGCGGAAGCGGCTGTTGCCGCGCTCGCCCACCAGGATGCGGTTGTCGTTGATCAGCAGGCCGGGGCCGCGCACCTTGAACGTGGGCACGCCCTTGGTCACGCCCACCGTGCCATCGGCGTTGAGGCTGGTGCCCACGCGCGCGCCGTTGGCGGTGAAGGTGGTGGCCTGGCCGAGCGCGTTGTCCACGCCGCCGGTCATCAGCGCCATGGTGGCCATGTAGTAGCGGTCGTCCTCGATCACCACGCGGCGGCTGCCGATGGCGGTGAGCACGGCGTCGTACTTCTGGCCCACGGTGAGCGAGCCCAGGTCCAGGTCCACCTTGGCGGCGTTGGTGCTGTAGCTGTACGTCACCACCAGCGCCCAGCCGTTGGTGGGCGTGACCGCGGCGCCGGTCTGGTCAACGAAGCGCAGCTCGCCCAGGTTGTAGTCCATCACCCAGTAGGTGCCGGCCGCCAGCGCGGTGCCGTCCGCGTTGGGCAGGTACTCGGTGCGCGCCACGCTGTTGAGCGTGACGGTGATCGGGTTGACCGTGCTGCCCACCTGGGCGCCCTGCAGGTCGAAGTACCGCCGCGGGCGCACCACCGGGAACTGCGTGAGCACGAAGATCTTGTTCGTGCCGTTGACCTGCGCCGTCAGGGTGTCGTTGCCGGCCGCCACCGAGTGCTCGTCCGCGGAGCGGGCGATCTCGTTCAGGCACAGCGCCTCGGTGTCCTCACCCACGATGCGCACGATGTTGCGCACGTTCTCGGCGATCGGGTCGTAGTCGATCGGGCTGTCCGCCAGCAGGTACTGCATCTCGTTGGAGACGTTGAAGGCCAGCTTCTGCGGGATCGGGTAGGCGGTGTCCCAGGTCTGGATCATCCCGGCCTTCTGGATCGCCTGGCGCTCGTAGATGCGCGCGTTCAGCGTGCCCGCGGCGGTGGTGTCGCGGTAGCTGTACGGGATCTGCACCGTGGGCGCCAGGGGCGAGGTGCCCACGTCCATGAAGTTCAGCGCCACCAGGTTGTACAGGGCCTCGCGCAGCACGGTGCGCTCCACCGAGTACGGCACGCGGATGTCGCTGATGGTGCCGGTGCCGGCGGCCAGCGCCTTGTGCTCGGCGGCCAGCTGCGCGCCGTGGTCGTGGTCGTACTGGGCCAGCACCACGTCGGCAAAGGCCTTGTTGGCCGCCAGCAGGCGCCCGCCGGTGGCGTAGAAGCGCTCGGTGTCGCCCTCTTCCTTGGTCAGGCCCAGGCGCTTGTCCAGCGTCTGCTGCAGGCTCTTCACCTCGTTGGAGCTGTCCACCGTGATGTGCAGGCTGCCCGTGGGCGAGCGGAAGCCCAGCGTGGCCAGCTTGGTGGCCGCGGAGAGCTTCTTGGCGGCCTCCACCTGCATGTTCGCCAGCGCCTTGACCTGGTCGTCGGTGGTGGCCACCGTCACGAAGGGCAGCACCGTCTGGGCCAGCTGGCGCACGCCTTCGTCGTCCAGCGTGGTGTCACCGGCGCGGATGGTGTCGCTCAGCAGCTTGACCTTGGCGTCGAGCGTGGTCCGCGCGGCGGCGGCCTGCTGCTCGCGCTCGGCCAGCAGCCGCGTCACCTCGGCGGCCACGTCCACGGTCTGGCCAGGCTGGGCCAGGGTGATCGTCACGTTGCCCGGCTGGCCGCCGGCCGAGAGCTTCTTCAGCTCGGTGTCGATGGTGCGGCCCGTCTCTTCCCAGGCCAGCACGATGGCGCCGCGCGCGGTGTCGTCGGCCGCGGCTTCGAGCTGCGTGCGCGCCTGCGCCAGCAGGCGGGTGATGACGGGTTCGGTGAGGCCGAGCGCAGTGAGCTTGGCCCCCAGTTGTTCCAGAAAGTTCATGGTGGGTTTCTCCGTGAGTTCCCGCAGAAGATGGGGTGAGACCAGCACGCGCATCTCGGCGCTGTGGTCGTCGTCTTGCTCGCTCAGGGTGACTGGGTCGAGGTGCTTGATCACCGGCCGGGTGGTCAGGCCCGCGCCCAGAAGCACGCAGCCGTGGGCCTGCTGCTTCTCGTTGTCCTTCCAGTTCTCGTTGAACTCCGCCGAGAGGTACGCGAAGCCGCGCTTCTTGACGGCGTCCAGCCCGAACTCGGTCCACTGGACCAGCCCGCGCAGGCGCCCGCCTTCAATGGTCAGCTTCAGGAACTTGCCTGCCGCGCCATCGTTGGGCTTGTGCGCCACGTCCAGGAACACGTCCTGTCCGAGGGTGCGCGCGTTGAAGTTGGCCACCATCTGTTCCAGGTGGGTCGGCGTGATCTTGAAGTCGCCATAGCGCGGATCGTTGAAGTCACCCGTCCGGGTGATCGTGACCCACGTCTCGCGCGCGCCCTCGGCCAGCTCGATCGCCTGGGAGTAGAAGCGCACCAGGCCTGCCGCCTTGTCTTCCTCACCAAGCAGGAAATGCCGGCCGGGCCCATCCAGGCCCGCCGGCACCGCCATCGACTGCGCCACCGCCATCGCGGCCAGCGCGCACACTGCTCTTCGCATCTGAAGTCCCCTGTGCTGTGAGCACGGTGACGATGGTCAGACGTTCAGCTGTGCAGAAAAAGGGGGCAACGTGAGCGGTGGAGAGGGGTGCTCACGGCACCCGATCAGCCTGGTGCGTGCGCCGGGAATGCCGCCCAATGCCCCGGGCTCACCAGCGTCAGCGCATCGGTGGCCACCATGTCCACCTGCCCGCAGATCGGCTCCAGCAGCTCGAACAGGCCGCGCGCGGGCACCGCATGGCCCTCAGGGCACTGCTGCAGCAGATCGAGCAGCGCGGCCAGCGCGTGGGCGCTGCGCGCGGCCTGGTCAGCCAGGCTCTCGGCCAGGTCGGCCATCGCATCGCCGCGGCTGGGCATGCGCAGGGTGGCGAGGGGGCCGGCGGCGGCCTGCTCGGTGGCCCTGAGGGGGTTTTGCGGGTGGTCGGACGGGTAGTCCATGGAGGGCGCTCCTTGACGAGACTTCAAGCCACCGACGGGCGTTTTCAAGCGCACGAAGGTGGAGCGGGGTGTTGAAAACCTGAGTCAAGTCAGGCCCCCGAGGGTTACCCACACGGAGCACCCCGCCCCGAAACAGCATTGTCCGGGAACGGGAGGGCCGCAGCCAAGCTGCGGGCGCGAAAAAGCCGCGACTGTCGGGTGCGGCTAGTCCGCTTGACTCAGGGTGTTTTCAAGCACCTGACTGCGACTTTGCGTGAGAAAAGCGCAGCTGTCAAGGAAGGGAAGGCTCAGCAGCAGGAGCCGATTGCGGTTGCCACGCCGAAGGCTCCGCTGGAAGTCGCGGATCGCCACGTGGTGCCGTCAACCACGATACGCACCTGCACGGAGCCGAAGCTGCTGTTGTTCTGGGCCGAGATGTAGAGGAAGTCCCCCGTCTCGACGAAGTACACACCGACCAGGCCTGGCACGGACGCTGGCAACGTCACGGTGCGCTGCTCCGTGCCGCCGGTGGAATTGCGGTAGGTGAGGCTGGCGCTCGTGGTGCCGAAGCCTTCGATCTCGTACTTCGCGGTATGCGGCACGGGCGCGGGCGCCGCAGGCTTGCCGTATTCTCCGCCGCCACAGGCGGCCAGACTCATTGCGAGTGTCGCAACGCTAAGCAATCGCTTCATCATGGATGCATCCTCCTCAAGGTGGCTGGTGCGATGGATTTTGAACGGTATCGCCTGGAACGTCATCCACCCAATGAAACCGGGCATGTGCGTCACCCATGACTGCCGAGTTGCCGGACTTGGCGCGGTGCTGCATGGCGTCAATCGCCTCCTCGGCCTCCCGCAGCAGCTCGGGATCGAGGTCACCGATGTCACCGTTGGCAATGCGCTCGACCCATGCCAGGAAGTCTTCACGCTGTGCAACCACCTCCGCCTGCCAGCGGTGTGCCAGGGCGAGATCCGCTTCGCTGAGTGCGCGGCACGTGCGCTTCTCTTCATCGGTCATGAAGCCCCACAGCGGCAGATCTTCTGCTTTCATGCGCACTCGCCTCACACGTGTTGTCGCTGGGCCGTCATCAGCCGAGGCGCCGTCAGGGTGGTGAACGCATGCGCGCCGAACAGCTCGCGCCGCGCATCGGCCTCGGCACGCTCCACGCTCGCCGCCCAGCCGGTCCACACGTAGGGCCGGGCCTCGTGCTCGAACTCCAGTCGCCACTGCTGCAGCTCGCCCTGGCGGTGGCGTTTCATGACAGCTTCCCCTGCCGCTGCAGCCGCTCTTCGACCGACCGCAGGCGCGCCCTGAGCATCCCCCGCGTCAGCAAGCCCTGATCGAAGTACTCCGCCTTGGTGGCCCCCAGCACACCGGCGCGGATCTCCGGGCCCAGGCGCTGCAGCGCCTGCAGCGGCGTCTCCTTGCCCGCGCGGTCGGCCTCGCTCACCTCGTCCTCGAACACGGCCACCAGGAAGCTCAGCGTGTTGGGGTGCGCGGGCCAGGGGGTGAGCTCGCGCGTGGGGTAGACGCCCGGGCCCAGGCCGTGGATGTTCTGGGCGGCCAGCAGGTCGCAGTTGTGGACAACGATGCCCTGCGCGACGTACGAGTGGTCTTCATCCACTTCAAGGTTGTAGACAAACTCGCCCCGCGTGTCGACACGTTCGATAATGGGTTGATGCCAAGTCAACGGGAAACCACATGAAGCATCCAGCTCGCCCTTGTCCGACCTGCGGAGAGTTGATGAAGCCGACCCCTCAGCAATGGGCAAAGGGGATGCGCTCCACGACAAAGAGGTACTGCAGCAAGAAGTGCGCGGCTCAGGCGCGCAGCAACCTGGTGAGCCGGCAGTGTGCGGGGTGCGCGTCACCGATCCAGGTTCACCCGCACAGGCTTTCCGAGCACAACTACTGCTCGAAGTCCTGCTACTTGAAAGCGCACGCCATACAGCCGCGAACGTGTGCTGGATGCGGCGCCACATTCTTGCCCCCCAACCCTCGGCAGAAGCACTGCCGCCAGGCGTGTGTGCCGAAGCATGGAGCGGCAAACCCCAACTTTGGCAAACGTCACCCCAACATGTTCCGGCACACAGCGGACGTGCGCTCCCGTTTGTCGCGTGATCGAACGGGCTCCGGCAATCCAGCGTGGAAGGGGGGCAGTCGACTCGCTGGCTCATGGCAGCACCAGACGTACGTGTCAGCGTGGGCCGCTGAGCACATTGGCCCCAATTGCGAGGTATGCGGCAAGCCTGGTCACTCGCACCATGTGGTTCCAGGCCGCTACTTCCAACCACGCGCGCTGATGCAGTTTCGTCAGAACGTCGTGGTGCTGTGCACTCTTCACCATCGCCAGTCGGTGTCCGCTTTCGGCCAGGCGGTTCGATCCGGCAAGCCACGAGAGATCCCGTTCGCAGAGCGTCTGCCCGAGTCCATCCTTCAGGCGTTAGGACAGGGTGATTGCCTGTCAGAACCAATGGCTGGCTGTGACTATTCGCCCCTGGGCAACGTAGGCGTACAAGTGGCTGCGCTTCGCAGAGGTGACGATAGAGCCTCGTGACGCGCCGCCACCGGCCTGCATGGGTCAGCGCCCAGTCCCCTTCGTGAACATGCTCAATGGGCACCTGGCCGCGCGTCAGGGTGACGAGCGATCCCTCCCTCAGGCACACGTCCGGCCGCGGGTGGCGGGGTGAGAGCAGGAAGCGAAACCCCGCGAAGCCTGGCGCCTGGATCGCGCCGGCCATGTACGCCTCACCGTGCGCGCGGTTCAGCTCGGTGCGGAACACGCGCTCAGCCTTCCACACCTCGCCGCCGTCGCTCACCAGGATGTCCGCGAGCTTGGCCAGGCGGCCCAGCCGGGCGCCGTCGATGGCCTGGCTGAGCGCATCGGGCACGCGCTGGCCCTGGGTGATCAGCTGCTGCGCGGCGCGCGCGGCGCTGATGCCACGCACCACGGCCGAGCCGATCGCGCGCTGCAGCACCTCCTTGGCGCCCTGGTCCAGCCGCCACAGCCGATCGGACAGGATCAGGCCGTCCGCCTGGCGCGCGCCCATCACGAACTGCACCGCGTCGGCCGCGACGGTGGCCGCGCTGCCCGTGGTCAGCACCGCCTGCGCTCCGCCCACGGCGGCCACGCCCTGCAAGGTGAAGGGCCGCACGCCCAGCTGCGCCGCCTCGGCGATGTTCTGGGCCAGCAGCGCGTCTCTCTGCTGGCCCAGGCGGGTGATGGTCTCCTCGATGCTGGCCAGCAGCCGGCGCAGGGCGTGGTCTGGCACCAGGTCGGCGCCGCCGGCAGCCGCGGCGATGTCGCGCCGCACGTCTTCTGCCGCGGCCTCGTACAGCGCCTGCAGCTGCTCGATCGCGCGGGCGTCCAGCTCGCGCATGGCGTTGCGCGCCTGCTGGCTGGCGCGCCGGATGGCGGCCGACTGCTTCA
>CALMQC010000702.1 GCA_937871895.1 uncultured Roseateles sp.
TAGTGGCCGTGGACGTCGATGATCATGTCGGTTGGCTCATGCCGTGTTGAAGTTTCAAGTTGGCGCTGGCGGCGCCGCAGAAGTGTTCGAGCAGCTCGGCGCTGCCGGGCTGGGCGTCGCGGCCAAGCGCCGCTGAGAAGCGCGTACGCACCGCCACCTCGGGGGGCAAGGTGCCGAGCAGCTCGATGCCCGGCTGGCCCAGCAGTTCGCTCAGCTGCTGGAAGCCCAGGTCCACCTGCGCCTCCCCGACTAGGCGAGCCACCGGCACGCCGGGCGGGGCCTGCATCAGGCGGGGGCGGAGCTCGTCGGCCAGGCCCCAGGCTTCGAAGCGCTGCAGCAGGGCCTTGCCGCTGGGGCCGGTGGAGTAGCCGATGCGCCCGGCCGCCAGCACGCTGGCGCGCAAGGCCGCCTCGCTGCTGATGTCGGGCCGGGGCCGGCCGGCGGGGATGGCGACGCCCATGTCTGAGTCAGCCAGGCCGCGCAGCGTTTGGGGCTGGACGTGGCCCTCAAGCGCCAGGCTTTGGAGCGCGTCCTCGGCCAGCAGCACGAGGTCGAAGGCTTCGCCTTCACGGACGCGGCGGGCAGCGTCCACGCCGCCGACGGAGACCAGCTCCACCGGCTCGGGCCAGGCGGCGATCAGGTCAGCCAGCAGGGCGCGCGTGGCCATGGAGGAGATGCAGCGCAGGGTGGGCATGGCGGGCGATTGTGGGAAGCCGAGGCCCATCACGCCAGTTCTAGCTCGGGCTAACAGTTATGCAAATTGGGCATGTCTGGATCGAGAATGGCCCGCATGAACTTGCAGCAAATCGAAACCTTCGTCCACGTCGCCGAGCACGGCAGCTTCAGCAAGGCTGCGCTGGTGCTGGGGGTCGCGCAGCCGGCCCTGAGCCGCCAGGTGCGGGCGCTGGAAACCGAGCTGCGCGAGACCCTGCTGCTGCGCAACGGCCGGGGCGTCTCGCTGACCGAGGCGGGCCGCCGCCTGCTGGAGCACGGGCAGGACATCCTGGCCCTGGTGGCCCACGCCAAGGAGGATTTGCAGGCCCACCGCAACGAGCCCGTCGGCCGCATCACCCTGGCCATGCCGCCCACCCAGGCCCGTGTGCTGACCCTGCCGCTGATCCAGCACTTCCAGGCCGAGCTGCCGCAGGCGCGACTGGCGGTGATGGAGGGCTTTTCCACCCACATCACCGAGTGGCTGCTGACCGGCCGCTGCGACCTGGCCTTGATCCACAACCCCGAGCCGTTGCCGGGGCTGGAGGTGCTGCCGCTGCGGCAGGAGCAGCTCTGCCTGATCAGCCCGGCCGACCAAGCGCCGCCCACGCCCTTGGGGCTGGAGGCGCTGGCGCGGCTGACGCTGGTGATGCCGCAGCGCGGGCATATCTTTCGGGGCCTGCTGGAGTCGGCCGCCGCCATGGCCGGCGTGCAGCTCAACATCGGCTGGGAGGTGTCCAGCGTGCCGGCGCTGCTGGACCTGGTGGCCGCTGGCATCGGGCACGCGGCCCTGGGCGAAGACGTGCTCAAGGTCTACGAGCAGCCGCAGCGCCTCGTCGTCACGCCCTTTGCGAACCCGCAACTGGCCAGCACGCTCTGCCTCGTCACGCCGGCCCAGCGCCGTGCCACGCCCTTGATGCGCGCGGTCGCTGCCAAGCTCGTCGCCCTGCTGGGTAGCCATGCTGATCACGCATAGCTGCTAGCCCCAGCCAGAACTTGGATGCACAGTCTGGCCTTTGGACAATGCCCGGATGACCGTGAACTCCCTCCTTCAGGTGCGCGTGGCGCGCAAGCAGGTCCAGGCCCTGGACATCGTCAGCCTGGACCTCGTGGCCATGGATGGCGGGGCGCTGCCGCCCTTCACGCCCGGCGCGCACGTGGACGTGCACCTGCCCGGCGGCCTGGTGCGGCAGTACTCGCTGTGCAATGACCCCGAAGGCGCGACCTGCTACCGCATCGGCGTGCTGCGCACCTCGCCCTCGCGCGGTGGCTCGGAGGCTGTGCATGCGCTGGCCGAAGGGCAGGTGCTGAACATCTCAGCGCCGCGCAACCAGTTCCCGCTGGCCGCAGAGGCCAAGCACCAGGTGCTGGTGGCGGGTGGCATTGGCCTCACGCCGCTGCTCTGCATGGCCGAGCAACTGGCGCGCGAGGGCAAGAGCTACACGCTGCACTACGCGGTGCGTGACGCCGACCGTGTGGCCTTCCGCGACCGGCTGGAGAGCGCGGCTTTGGCGCCCCATGTCCAACTGCACCTCTCCAGCAACCCCGCCGTGCAGCAGCAGGCGCTGGCCCGCGTTCTGGCCAGCCCGGCGGCGGGCAGCCACCTCTACGTGTGCGGCCCCGGCGGCTTCATGGACGCGGTGTTGGCCACCGCCCGCGCGGCCGGCTGGGCGGCGGACTGCCTGCACTCCGAGTCCTTCACGCCGGTGGTCGAGGTGCGTGACACCGACGGCGACTTCGAGATCGAGATCGCCAGCACCGGCCAGGTCATCCTGGTGGAGCGCGGCCAGACGGCGCTCGCGGCGCTCAGCATCAATGGCGTGCAGGTGCTCAGCTCCTGCGAGCAGGGCATTTGCGGCACCTGCCTCACCGGCGTCAAGGCCGGCGTGCCCGACCACCGTGACCAGTACCTGACCGAGGAAGAGCAGGCCGCCAACGACCAGTTCCTGCCCTGCTGCTCGCGGGCGAAGTCAGCGCGGCTGGTGGTGGACCTATAAGCCTTACTGGCCGACGCGCGACAGCAGCTCCATCAGCTGCGTGCGCTCCTCAAGGCTGAGCCGCTTGGCCAGCTCGGCCTCGTAGGCGTCGTGGGCGCGGTGCGCGGCCTCCAGGCGCTCGCGGCCCAGCTCGGTCAGGTGTAGCGCATAGCGACGGCGGTCACCCTCGACGGCCTCGCGGCTGACAAAGCCGGACTGCTCCAGCGCGTCCACCAGCTTGAGCACGCTCGGGCCTGCGATGTTGAGCCGCTTGGCCAGTGCCGCCTGGTTGATGCCACCGTCCATGGACAGCAGGGACAGCGCCGTGAGCCTGGCCGGGGAGAGGTCCAACTCGCCCAGCTTCTCAAAGAACAGGTCATAGGCCCGGATCTGGGCCC
>CALMQC010000703.1 GCA_937871895.1 uncultured Roseateles sp.
AGCAACGACGCCGCGCTGGAAGAGGTCGTGGCCCGCCTGGAGGCCCAGGTGGCGCAGTTGCAGGCCGAACTGCGCGAGCGGCAGGCCGCTGCCGGTGCCGCGCCGGCGGCCATCGCTTCAGCGCCCGAAGCCACCGCCTCCGCGCCGGTCGTGCAGGCCTCAGCGCCTGCGGACGACGCGATCGTGGCCGTGCGCACCCAGCGTCCGCCCAAGCCGCTGCGCTATGCCGACCCTTTGATGTGGTTCTGGACCCTGGCCCTGAGCCTGGGCGCCGGAGTGGCGGCCTATCGCTGGACCCTGGCGCGCGAACGTCGCCAACGCGGCGTGCCCGTGTGGGGCTCGCTGGGCGCCGCCGCGCCGGCCGAGGCCGAGGTGTCGCGTCTGGCGCCGGATGGTGTCGGTGCGCCTCCCGTGCTGGGTGGTGCTGACGCCTTGCCGTCCCAACATTCGCAGCACTCGGCCCATTCCACGCAGCCGGCCAGCGTCAGCGCCTTTGCGCCGGCGGTGGAGAGCCGATTGCCCGCTGAACTGCCCGACGAGGGCCAGGTGCTGCTGAGCCATCGCACGGCGCCGCCGCTGCCGGCGGCAGCCATGGCCGAAACCCAGCCCCTCAACCGCCGCTTGCTGACGCCGCCGCCGGTGAGCGAAGACCCGCGCATCGCGCAGGTGGACTCGCTGCTGGAACTGCAGCGCCAGGTGGAATTCTTGAGCATGCTGGGCCAACTCGATGCCGTGGCCGACGCGCTGGCGGCGCGGGTCAACCAGCCGCAGTGCGGGCCCATGCCCTACCTGATGTTGATGGAGCTGTGCCAGGTGCAGGGCGAGTCGCGTGGCTTTGCTGAGCTGTCGCTGCGCTACGAGGCCGCATTCAGGCGCCCATCGCCCAGCTGGCAGGTCAGCATCGGGCGGGGCAAGCCGCTGGATGCCTGCCTGAGCGTGATGGCCCACCTGCAGGTGGTCTGGGCCGACCCGCCGGCTGCGCTGCGCATGCTGACCGAGCTGGTGGTGCGCGGATCCGGGCCGGGCGAGTCGGGCTTCGATCTGCCAGCCTTCAAGGATTTGCTGACGCTGTTCAGCGTGGCGCGTGACCGCGTGCTGTCGGGCGAAACCGGGCCAGGCGTGGACGTGGTCGTTTGACGCGGCTCACATCCCGTAGTCGGTCGCCTCGCCGCTCATGGCGCGCTCGATGAGCTTGCGGCTCAGGCGGTCCGACAGCATTTCGGCAAAGCTGTAGACGTAGTTGCGCAAGTAGGCGCCGCGCTTGAAGGCGACGCGCGTTACGTTTTGACCCAGCAACTGGCCCAGTGGGCGCCACACCAACTCGCTGTTGGGCGGCTCTTCCTGCATGGCCATCTCGGCCACCAGGCCCACGCCCATGCCGAGGCGCACATAGGTCTTGAGCACGTCGGAGTCGATGGCCTCCAGCGCGATCTCCGGCGTGAGCCCGCGCGAGGCAAAGGCGCGGTCGATGCGCGTGCGGCCGGTGAAGCTGGCGTGGTAGGTGACCAGGGGCTGGGTGGCCAATTGCTCGAGCGTGATGCGGGGCGCCTCGGCTAGCGGGTGGTCGCGCGGGACCACCATCACGTGCTGCCACTCGTAGCAGGGCAGGCTGACGAGCTCGGGGATTTGCGCGAGTGACTCGGTGGCAAGGCCGATGTCGGCGGTTTCGTCGAGCAGCATGCGGGCCACCTGATCGGGGCTGCCCTGGTGCAGCGAGATGCGCAGATTGGGCAGTTGGCGCCGCAGCTGTGCCACCGGGGTGGGCAGCACGTAGCGCGCCTGGGTGTGGGTGGTGGCGATGGAGAAGGTGCCGGAGTCCTGACGCGAATACTCCTCGCCGATGCGCTTCAGGTTGCCGACCTCGCGCAGGATGATCTCGATGCTGGCCAGCACCCGCTGGCCAGGCTCGGTGATGCTGCGCAGCCGCTTGCCGTGGCGCGAGAAGATGTCGATGCCGAGCTCTTCTTCCAGCTCCAGGATGGCTTTGGAGACCCCGGGCTGTGACGTGAACAAGGCCTTGGCGGTCTCGGTCAGATTGAGGTTGCGGCGCGCCGCCTCCTGGACGAAGCGGAACTGGTGCAGGTTCATGGCGTGCCCATCGTGGCGGTCAGGCAAGCGTCCACCATGGCCTGGCGGACCAGCGGGTGGTCACCAATCGGCGCCTGCAGCGACCACTGCACCTGCGGGTGCCGTTGCTGCAGTGCCTGCAACAGGCGAGGGACGTCCTTGCGCACATGCCCGCCGGTGCCGAGAAAGAGCGGAATCAAGGCGACCGAAGTGCAGCCTGCGGCAACCAGGCGGTCTCCCGCCGTGTCCATGTCGGGCTGCATGAATTCCAGGAAAGCCAGCACGGCCGGGCTCGCGGGCCTGGCAGCCTGCAGAGCCTGCAGCACGGCCTCGAAGGGACGCGCCCATTCGGGGTCGCGGGCGCCGTGGGCGAAGAGCAGGGTTCCAGTCGTCATCGGTAGCGGACCAGCCAGGTGAACGCAGCCATGGAGAGGGCCAGATAGAGCAAGCTCGGCGCTGCGGCCACGGCCCAGGGCGTCCAGTTCTTGAGCAGGCCCAGATGGCCGGCGACGTTGTTGAGCAGGATGAAGCTGATGCCCAGCATGATGCCGCCAAACACCTTGTAGCTGATGCCGCCGGACCGACCGTGCAGATAGGCAAAGGGCAGGGCCAGGGCAATCATCACGAAGCAGGCGAAAGGGTAGAGCGCGCGGCGCCAGAACTGGATGCTGTGCGCTTGCGCCGACTGCTCCTGCGCCGACAGGTGCTGCGTGTAGCGATAGAGCTCCAGCGTGGACATTGACATGGCCGGCAGCATGGCCGCTCTGACCACCTTGGCCGTGAGGCCGCTTTGCCACTGCGATTCATCCGCCTCGGTCTCGCGCACGGCTGGCGCTCCTACCGCCGGTGGCTCTGTGGACCATTGGGTGTCATGCACCTCGTGCAGGCGCCACAGGCCGGCTTCGTTCACGTCGGCGCTGGCGGCTTCGCGGCGTGAAAGCAGGGCGCCGCGCTCGTCGAACTCGAAGATGCGCACGCCGGTGAGCAGCCCGCCGTCGCCCACGGCGCGCACATGCACCGAGTAGCTGCGCTCTCGCCCGTCCACCACCTGGTGGTCCTTGAGCCAGGCGCCTTTGGCGGCGTAGGCTGCGTTGCGCGTGAGGCGACCGCGCATCTCGTCGCCCCAGCGCTCGAACTGCGGGGCCACGAAGTCGCCCATCAGGAAGGTCAGCAGCGCAAAGCCCGCTGCCAGCCCGGCCAGCAGGCCGAGGGCACGGCCGGGCCCGAGCCCACCGGTGCGCAGGATGGTGAACTCGCTGGACTGCGCCAGGCGAGCGAGCGTGACGATGCTGCCGATCAGCACGCCGATAGGGAAGAGTTCATAGAAGCGGCCGGGCAGCTCCATCAAGGACAGCACGGCCGCCTTGCCGGGCCCGACACCGACGCGCGCCATGCGCTCCAGCTCTTCCACGAAGTCCACGAAATAGAACAGCGCCAAGAAGGCGAGCACCACCAGCACGACCGAGGCGCAGATGTCGCGGTAGAGCAGTCGGCGCACCGTCCTCATGCCAGGCTCCGGCGCCAACGCGGGTTGAAGCGGGCGCCCTGGTCGCGCCACCACAGCAGGCCCAGCGCCACGACCAAAGCGCTGCCGTGCACGCGGGCCAGCGCGGCCACGAGGCTGAGCTTCTCGCGCGCAACCCAGGACAGGCTGAGGTTCAGCATGTTGAAGTAGACGACGAAGGCCAGCAGGGCAAACAGCAGGTTCCAATTGCTGGCGCGGCGCGGGTTGCTGGCCGAGAGGCCCAAGGCCAGCAGGCTCATGTTGACGCAGGCCAGGATCAGCCCGAAGCGCCAAGCCAGTTCACCGTCGTTGCGAGGGCTGCGATGCCGCAGCAATTCCAAGGTTGCCACCGCCTTGGGCGGCAATTGCGTGGCGCCACTCAGCACGCCGGGGTCGGTCATGACACGGTACTGGTCGAAGCGGGCCATGCTCTTGGCTGCGGTGTGGGCATTGGCTTCGTTGCGCTGCCCGTGGTCCAGCACGAGGAAGCGGTCGTCGCCCTGCATTTCAAGTCGGCCACGCGCGGCTGTGGTGACGGATTCGCGCTCGCCATCGCGCCCAGCTTGGCCGAGGATGAAAACGTTGCGCCCGGTGGTGGCGTCCTCACCGTCGCGCTCGATGAAGAAGACGCGGCTGCCGTCGCGCGAGGTTTGGAACTGGCCGGGTGCCACGCGAGACAGATCGCCGCGCCGCTGGTAGCGGTCGCGCAGCTCGGCGCTGTTTTGGTTGCCCCAGGGCCAGATCAGCAGCTCCAGCACGATCACCGCCAGCAAGATGGGCCATGCCATCTGGAAGACGGGCCGGACGAAACGCGTCAGTGGCACGCCCGAGGCAAACCAGACCGTCATCTCCGATTCCCGGTAGAGGCGGCCCAGCGTCAGCACGATGGCGAGAAACAGTGACAGGATGAGGATGGTGCCGAGGTGCGCAAGCGTGGCGTAGCCCATCAGGAGGATCACGTCCTGCGGTGCCACGTTGCCGCCAGCCGCTTGCCCGAGCGTCCGGATCAGTGTGGACGTGAGCACGATGGTCAAGATGACCACGAGCGTGACCCCGAAGCTCCGCGCCAAGTCCGCACGCGTGGACGTATCGAATAACATCAATTTCACTCTTCTGACTTCGAGTCATTATGGACTTCAAGATTCAAACTGCCAGCGCTTTGGCTGGCGTCAGCGCTGATGCATTGATCGTGGTGCTGGCTGGCGATGCGCTCCCGGCGCAGCTCGACAAATCAGTCGCCGCGCTGGCTCAGGACGCCATCAAGCTGGGGGACTGGCAGCTCAAGTCGGGCCAGACGATTGCGCTCACGCGGCCCGCCG
>CALMQC010000704.1 GCA_937871895.1 uncultured Roseateles sp.
GCAAAGGCCATGGCCGCCGCAATGATGCGCTCCAGCGGAAAGCCACGCCCCACCACAAAGCCGCCCACCAGCATGCCTGCCGCGCCGGCCAGCATGTAGCCCGTCACCACATAGGCGCCTTGCGCCAGCGGCAGGCCGTAGAGCTGGTTCAGCGCCGGTGCGGCGAAGCTCTGGATGGCCGTCAGCGCCATCGTGGTCCAGAAGAAGAAGGAGAAGCACAGCCACACCGAGGGCAGCTTCAGGAAGGCGAGCGGATGCTCCTCCTTGGCGCCCGGCGCCGGCTTGGCATGGCCCCAACTGCCTTGGCGGTCGTCAATGGCCGCGCGGCCCAGCCACAGCACCCCAAGCACCACGAGCGCCACCACCGCTGTGCCCGCGTACGCGGCGCGCCAGTTGCCGGTTGCGTTCATCAGCCCAATCGACAGCACCGGCGCCACCGCCCAGCCGATGTTGCCGCTGATGCCATGGACCGAGAAGGCATGCCCGAGCCTCGGGGCGGAGACGCGCTTGTTCAGGATGGTGAAGTCGGCCGGGTGGAAGGGCGCATTGCCCACCCCAGCGAGCAAGGCCGCCACCCACAAGCCTGCAAAGCCCTGCGCCAGCCCGGCAGCCACCGAGGCCAGCGCAAAGCACAACATGGCCGCAAACAGCACCGGCCGCGCGCCAGTGCGGTCCACCACAAAGCCCGCGAGCGCCTGCCCCGCCCCGGAGACGATGAAGAAGGTGCTGACCAGCAGCCCCAGCTCCGAGTAGCTGAGGCCAAAGTCGTGGATGAAAGCCGGGAACAGCGGCGGCAACATCATGTGGAAAAAGTGCGAGGTGCCGTGCGCCAGCCCGATCAGGCTGATGGTCGTCAGGTCGCGCCGTCGCTGGCTGCTGCCGCCGTCATCGTCGGCCAGTGGCTGCGGGAGGGTCGTGGAGGTCATGTCGCTACTCTAGGCAGGCACAGATCGGCCGGGTTACGATGATTCGACAACTGCTTGCGAATTCCGGCCATGGCCACGTCGACCCGGCTGCGCACCAGCCACCCACCCGCCAACCCTGCCCAGTTCCAGCCCTCGGCGGAACGGCCGGTGCGTGGCAAGGCGCGGGTGCTGGACCACCACGAGGACATCTATCCCCACCATCACGCCTGGGGCCAGCTGGTGCTGTCGGTCAGCGGCGCAGTCCGAGTCAACACCGAACACCACACCTTCATCGTGCCGCCTTCGCGCGCGGTCTGGATCCCGCCCAACGTGACGCACGCCGTCACCACCATCGAGAAGGCCCATCTGCGCACGCTCTACCTGCTCGACGGCCAGCTCGAAGGCCCGGCCTGGCAGCAGGACCGGGTGCTGGAGGTTTCGGGGCTGCTGCGCGCTTTGATCCTGGAGCTGAGCGCCCTGCCCGACCCACAGCCCGATGCCGACTTGGCGGAGCGCGAACGCCAGCTCGACATCAGCCGCCTGATCGTGCGGGAGCTGCAGCGTGCGCGGCCACTGAGCCTCGGCATTGCCCTACCCCGCGACGCGCGCCTGCGCAAGCTCTGCGAAGCGATGCTCGAGTCGCCCAGCCGGCACTCAGGATTTGAAGCCTGGGCCGCCGAAGTCGGCGCCAGCCCCCGCACCCTCTCGCGCCTGTTCCGCGACGAACTCGGCACCAGCTTCGCCCAGTGGCGCTCGCAACTGCTGCTGGCCCACGCCCTGACGCTCGCCGCCCGCAAGCGCCCCATGAGCCACATCGCCGCCGAGCTCGGCTACGCCAGCGCCAGCGCCTTCTCCGCCTGGGTCACGCGCACGGTGGGCATGCCGCCCAGCAGGTTCTTCGCCGAAGCTTGAAGTCGCCCCTTGTCTTGGCGGAGCCGGAGGGCCGAACACGGACCGAGCGAGCACCGCTCGCGACGCCGTGTGAGGGCTGAAGCACGTCCCGCGTGCTTCAGCCGGCAATCCCAGCCAGAACGAACAAAACCCCTGAATGCCGCAAGGCAGACAGGGGTTTTGCGAGTTTGGCGGAGCCGGAGGGATTCGAACCCTCGATGCAGGTTTTGCCCGCATACTCCCTTAGCAGGGGAGCACCTTCGGCCTCTCGGTCACAGCTCCAAAGAAGCGCGCATTCTATACGACGCGCGCCTCTCAACCCGAGATTCAGACGGTGGCCGGCGCGTCCAGGTCGAAGGCCTTGTGCAGCGCGCGCACGGCCAGCTCCATGTACTTCTCGTCGAGCACGACCGAGGTCTTGATCTCGCTGGTCGAGATCATCTGGATGTTGATGCCTTCTTCGCTGAGCGCGCGGAACATCTTGCTGGCCACGCCGACGTGCGAGCGCATGCCGATGCCGACGATGGAGACCTTGCAGATCTTGGCGTCACCCAGCACCTGAGCCGCACCGGTGGCGGGGCCCACCTTGTTCTGCAGCAGGTCGAGCGCGCGGGTGTAATCGTTGCGGTGGACGGTGAAGCTGAAGTCGGTCTTCCCGTCGTGGCTGACGTTCTGGATGATGACGTCGACCTCGATGTTGGCGTCGGCCACGGCACCGAGGATCTGGTAGGCGATGCCGGGCTTATCGGGCACGCCCAGCAGCGTCACCTTGGCCTCGTCACGGTTGAAGGCGATGCCCGAAACGACGGCTTGTTCCATGTTTGTGTCCTCTTCAAAAGTGATCAGCGTGCCGGACTTGGCCTCTTCGTTGATGTCGATATCCCAGGGCGTGAAGCTGGAGAGCACGCGCAGCGGCACGCGGTACTTACCCGCGAACTCGACGCTGCGGATCTGCAGCACCTTGGAGCCCAGCGAGGCCATCTCCAGCATCTCTTCAAACGTGATGGTGGAAAGGCGGCGCGCCTCGGGCACCACGCGCGGGTCGGTCGTGTAGACGCCGTCCACGTCGGTGTAGATCAGGCACTCGTCGGCCTTCATCGCAGCCGCCACGGCCACGGCCGAGGTGTCAGAGCCACCACGGCCGAGCGTGGTGATGTTGTTGTTGCCGTCCACGCCTTGGAAGCCCGTGATCACGACGACCTTGCCAGCCGCCAGATCGGCGCGCACACGCTTGTCGTCGATGCTCTCGATGCGGGCCTTGGTATAGGACGAGTCGGTGGCGATGGGCACCTGCCAGCCGCTGTAGCTGACGGCCTCCATGCCCTCGGCCTGCAGGGCTAGAGCCAGCAAGCCGACCGAGACCTGCTCGCCCGTGGAGGCGATCATGTCCAGCTCGCGCATCGCGGCGGCCGTGTTGGCGTTGGGCATCAACTCCTTGGCCAGGCCCAGGATGCGGTTGGTTTCACCGCTCATGGCCGACGGGACGACCACCATCTGGTGGCCGGCACGCGCCCATTTGGCGACGCGCTTGGCGACATTGCGGATGCGCTCGGTGGACCCCATCGAGGTGCCGCCGTACTTGTGAACGATGAGTGCCATGTGTTTTGCGAAGGCTTTGGAGCAGACGTGCTCGCAAACCCTCGATTTTATTCGACCGGCTCGTCGCGCCCTTCGCCCTGCAACAAGTCTGGGTCCGCTTGCCATTCGATCAGGCAGCGTGGCTCGCCCGGCATCGCCACAACGCGGGCATCCAGCCCGAGGCCCGGCGCGTAGACGAGCTGCTCGCCCCATGACAGCAATGGCCCCTGACGCTGCGAGGCGGGCAAGGCTGCACTCTGGTAGGCCTTCTTGAGCGCCCGGGCCACGGTGCGCGGCCCGCGCTGGAACTGCTCGCCGCCACGGCGACGGTGCTGGCGCAATGCGTGCAGGCACTCGGCAGGCACACCGCCCGCGGAGGCCGCTGTCACGCACCAGGCCCCCCCCCAATCGCGCTGCGGATAGCGCCCCGGCCGAGACAGGTCGATCGTCCTGTCCCCGCCTTCAACCGGCTCGGCTTCAGGCACCCAACGCAGCATGCCTCGGTAGGCCTCCAGCCACCCGTCAGGCGCCGGCCAGCGCAGCGCGGCGTCGGGCTTGGCCTCGGTCAGCAAGCGCTGCACCAGCGTGGCGGGCACCTGCTGCAACTGCTGGGACAGCCACGTCCTGAGTGCATTGCTGGCACGCGCGGGACTCAAGTGCGCCCAGGCTGTCAGGTCGAGAGCGTCAGCGGTCGCGACCTGTTGCAGATCGGCCTCTGCGACTTCCGAGGCCAGTTGCAGCGCCTGCTGCGCCCACTGGGCCGACTGCACCAGCCCCACCTCGGCGCCCTCGAAGGCGGCCCAGTGCTGGCGCAGCGCATTGCGGGCGAAGCGCGCGTCGGCGTTGCTGGGATCCTCGATCCATCGCAAGCCATGCTCATGTGCATAGGCCTCGATGGTCTGGCGCGACTGCTGCAACCAAGGCCGCGCCCAGCAGACACCGTCACGCCACTGCGCGGCGGGCATGGCGGCCAGGCCTGCCAGCCCGGCGCCGCGCATGGACTGCAGCAGCCAGGTCTCGGCCTGATCGCGGCGGTGGTGGGCCAGCAGCAGCAGGTCGGCACCAGCCTGAACCGTCATGGCCTGCAGCGCGGCATGCCGGCCCGCACGCGCCCAGGCTTCGACGCTCTTGCCTGGCCCAGGCCGCCCACTCAAGCGGCGCGAAGCAAAGCCAACGCCGAGCGCAGCAGCCTGCTCACGGCAGTGCTGCTCCCAGGCATCGCTTTGGGCTTGCAGACCATGGTTGACGTGCAGGGCCAGCACCCGCAGCCCGCTGGCAGTGCGGGCTGTGGCGTGCAGCAAGGCGGTGGAATCGAGGCCGCCACTGAAGGCGACGGCGATGTCAAAGCCGCCGCATTGCGCGGCGGCGGGGGGCTCAGCGGGCCTTGGTGTCGCCAAACCGGCCATAGGCCTGCAGGCGCTCGTAGCGGCGGTCCAGCAGTTCGCGGGTCTTGAGGTCGCTGACCTGGCGCAGCGCATCCGAGAGCGCGCGCTTGAGGTTGGACGAGGCCTGCTTGGCGTCGCGGTGCGCGCCGCCGACGGGCTCGTTGACGATCTTGTCGATCAGGCCCAGGGCCTTGAGGCGGTGGGCGGTGATGCCCAGGGCTTCAGCGGCGTCAGAGGCCCGCTCGCTGCTCTTCCAGAGGATGGAGGCACAGCCTTCCGGCGAGATCACCGAATAGGCGCTGAACTGCAGCATCAACACCTGATCGGCCACGCCGATGGCCAGGGCGCCACCCGAACCACCCTCGCCGATCACGGTGGCGACGATGGGCACTTCGAGCTGGGCCATTTCCAGGATGTTGCGGCCAATGGCTTCGCTCTGACCGCGCTCTTCGGCACCAATGCCGGGGTAGGCACCCATGGTGTCGATGAAGGTGAAGACGGGTATGCCGAACTTCTCGGCCAGCTTCATCAGACGCAGGGCCTTGCGGTAGCCCTCGGGGCGGGGCATGCCGAAGTTGCGCAGCGTGCGCTCTTTGGCATCAGCGCCGCGCTGGTGACCGATGACCATGCAGGACTGGCCATTGAAGCGCGCAATGCCGCCCACGATGGCAGCGTCGTCGGCAAAGTGGCGGTCGCCGTGCAGCTCGGTGAACTCGGTGAAGACCTCGGCGCAATAGTCGAGGGTCTGCGGACGCTGCGGGTGCCGGGCGATCTGGTAGACCTGCCAAGGCGCCAAGTTGGCGTAGACGTCCTTGGTGAGCTGCTGGCTCTTTTTGGACAGCCGGTCGATCTCTTCGGAGATGTCCACGGCCGACTCGCTTTGAACGTAGCGCAGTTCGTCGATCTTGGTTTCAAGTTCGGCGATACCGCTCTCAAACTCGAGGAAGTGTTTTTTACTCATTGGAGCCCCTCGTCTGCTGAGTACATCAGCCGATCCCCCGTGGGGATATCGGCCGGCTTGGGAGCGGCCCAGCGCGCGGCCGATTGCAAGTCAGTTTGAAAACTCATTTCAATAATCCACTGGCAGCGGGTCGAGGCTGCGCCAAATGTACCAAACCGCCACCGAGCGGTAAGGGGCCCAGGCCTCGCCCACCTCGCGTGCTTCAGCGCGCGACACCGGCTCGCCGGAGAAGTAGTTGAGGCTGATGCCCTTCATCAGACCCACATCGTCCAACGGAAGTATGTTGGGGCGCATCAGGTGAAATATCAGGAACATCTCGGCCGTCCAGCGACCGATGCCGCGGATGGCCACGAGCTCGTCAATGATGGCTTCGTCGTCCATCTGCGCCCATTGGCGCACATGAACCTGGCCCGCGTCGAAGTGAGCGGCCAGGTCGTGCAGGTATTCGACCTTGCGCGCCGAGAGCCCGGCGCCGCGCTGCTCCTCGACGCCAAGCTTGAGGACCTGTGCCGGCTGCAGCTTGCCGGGCATCAGGCCCGCCCAGCGGTCCCAGACGGACTGCGCAGCCTTGACCGAAATCTGCTGCCCGACGATGGAGCGGGCCAGGGTCGCGAAGGCGTCCCCCCGGCTTTGCAGCCGAGCCTCGCCGAACTGGGGGATCAACTTCTTGAGCACACGGTCTCGGCGGACCAGATGCTTGCAGGCGTCGTCCCAGTAGTCGGGCGTGACGCCCGCTTCGCTTCCCTTGGGGGCCATCAGCTCTTGACCCAGGTGGTGCCCGTCGGGCCGTCTTTGAGCGTCACGCCCCGGGCCGTCAGTTCGGCGCGGATGGCATCGGCCCCGGCAAAGTCACGCGCGGCCTTGGCGGCGGTGCGGGCGGCGATGCGCTCCTCGATCCAGGCGGCCTCGTCGGCACTGCCACCGCCTTGCAAATAGGCGCGCGGGTCGCCTTGAAGGATGCCGAGCACCGCGCCCAGCGCCTTGAGCAACCCGGCCTGCACGGGCGAGCGATCGCGATTGACCTCGTTGGCCAGATCGAAGAGCACGGCCAAGGCCCCGGGCGTGCCGAAGTCTTCGTCCATTGCAGCCTTGAAGTCAGCAGCCGGACCTTGCGTCCAATCGATCTGAACGGCGGCCGGCGGCACGGCGTCGAGCGTCGTGTAGAGCCGCGTCAGCGCCACGCGGGCGTCTTCCAGGTGGCTGTCGCTGAAGTTGAACGGCCGGCGGTAGTGCGTGCGCAGCATGAAGAAGCGCAGCGTCTCGCCGTCGAACTTGGCCAGCACGTCGCGGATGGTGAAGAAATTGCCCAGGCTCTTGGACATCTTCTCGCCATCGATATTGAGGAAGCCGTTGTGCAGCCAGTAGCGGG
>CALMQC010000705.1 GCA_937871895.1 uncultured Roseateles sp.
CTCATGGCTCCATTCTCTAGAGTTGGAGCCTCCTCGAAACCCGGGGCGGTTCAGTTGCTTGCCGTTACGCTTCTCCGAGAACGTGACGCTGAACTGCCGTGGCAGTCGCTCTTCGTCATCGAAGCCATCATCGAAGTGATTCACTTCCCCCTGGGAATACAGGCGCTCAGCTTTGAGAGCACTTTCCCGAGCAACCTCCTGCAGGGAAATCTTGTGCAGTACGGCGAGGCTCGTCAGGTACCAGAGGATGTCCCCGATATCTTCGCGAAGGTCGCCGCGAAGCGTTCGGCTGTCACGCTGCAGCACTAGCTTCTTGAAGGTCGAGTTGAGGTCCCCCAATTCGCCAGCCAATCCGAGCAACGACACGATGATCTTCTTGCGTTCGTCAGTTCGCTCGACCATCGCCTGGTACTCGGCAAACGTACGAATCGGCTTCTGACCGCGGTCTTTGTGACCCGACTTGGTTGACATCCAAATTCCCCCCGCGCCTTCTGAGGCATTTGGCCGGTCAATTTACGCACTTTGTTGCGCAGAGTAGGTCGGAGTTACCCCATCCCGCTGCGAAACAGGACCTTAGCGCCCCTTACCCCAACTTCTGCAACACCCCCTGCACCGTCCCCAACCACGCCTCCCGCCTCGCCGCATCCTGCACCTGAAGCACCCCCGCCATCAGCGGCCACAGGAACTCGCGCAGGTTGTGCATGCGGGTGAGGCGCAGTTCGTTCCAGGGGTCGGTGGCGCCGATGGGCGCGGCGAGGCGCTCTAACCAGGCTTGCCAGTCGGCGGCGCTGGTGCCGAGGCGCAGGTGCAGGTTGAGCGCGGCGCGGGCGAGGCGTTGGCCTTCGCCGAAGCGGTAGCTGTGGCGGTGGTCGGCCAGGACCTGGCTGCTGACGGCCGTGAGCAGGCGTTGGCGCTGCTCGGTGGTGAGGGCGGGGTTGAGGCCGAGTTGCAGGGCGAGGTCGGCGGCGTGGGCGACGCCGTGGCGCCAGCCTTGGCCGTCGATGAGGCCGCGGTAGTCGCGCACTTGCTCTAGCCACGTGGCGCCGACGGTGACGAGCTCGGCGCGTTGCGCCGGGCTCAGGTAGGGCTGCTCGCGGTCCACCCGCGCCAGCTCGGCCAGCAGCAGGATGGCGAAGGGCTGGTGCACGCCAGCGGCGTCAGGCGGCGCATGCAGCACGGCGACGAGCTGGCTGCGCATGGCTTGCAGCGTGGCGGGGGTGAGGCGCTTGTCGCGCATCCAGGCGGCGAGGGTCTCGAAGGCGCCGTCGTCGCGCAACGCGGGATCGGGGTGCGCGAGGCAGGGCAGCATGGCCAGCGCGCGGCTTTGCCAGGCGGCGGTGTCCTCAGGGGCCGGGGCTTGCTGGAGCTGGCAAACGGGTAGCGCATCCGCATAAGCAAGCCCGGCCGCCTGGGCGAGAAGGATGGAGCAGGCGATCAGGGAGCGGCGCATGGTCAGCCTTTGAAGGTGCCGGGCACCAAGATGTCTTTGCTGACGTTGCGCAGCTGGGTGTGGCCGCAGAATGCCATGGTCACGTCGAGCTCCTTGTGCAGGATCTGCAGCGCCTTGGTGACGCCGGCTTCGCCCATGGCGCCGAGGCCGTAGGCCATGGCGCGGCCGATCATGGTGCCGCGGGCGCCGAGGGCCCAGGCCTTGAGCACGTCCTGGCCGGAGCGGATGCCGCCGTCCATCCAGACTTCGAGCTTGCTGCCGACCTCGCTCACCACTTCTTCAACGATCGCGGGCAGCGCGGCGATGGAGCTGGGCGCGCCGTCGAGCTGGCGGCCGCCGTGGTTGCTGACGACGATGGCGTCAGCCCCGGCCTGGGCGGCGAGGCGGGCGTCTTCGGCTTCCATGATGCCCTTGAGGATGAGCTTGCCGCCCCACTGCTCCTTGACCCAAGCGACGTCGGCCCAGGAGAGGCGCGGGTCGAACTGCTCGTTGGTCCAGGAGGCGAGGGACTTCATGTCGCTGACCTCTTTGACGTGGCCGACGAGGTTGCCGAAGGTGTGGCGCCGCGTGCCCAGCATGCCGAGGCACCAGCGCGGCTTGGTGGCGAGGTTGATGAGGTTGGCGAGCGTGGGGCGCGGCGGGGCGGTGAGGCCGTTCTTGAGGTCCTTGTGGCGCTGGCCGATGACCTGCAGGTCCAGCGTCAGCACCAGGGCCGAGCACTTGGCGGCCTTGGCGCGCTGGATCATGCGCGCCATGGCGTCACGGTCGCGCATCATGTAGAGCTGGAACCAGAAGGGCGCGGAGGTGTGCTCGGCGATGTCCTCGATGGAGCAGATGCTCATGGTGGACAGCGTGAAGGGGATGCCAAACTTCTCGGCCGCGCGGGCGGCGTGGATCTCGCCATCAGCGTGCTGCATGCCCAAGAGGCCCACGGGCGCGATGGCCACCGGCATCTTGGCCGCCTGGCCCACCATGGTCACGGCGGTGCTGCGGTTCTCCATGTTCACGGCGACGCGCTGGCGCAGCTTGATGGACTGGAAGTCGCCCTCGTTGGCGCGGTAGGTGGACTCCGTCCAGGAGCCGGAATCCGCGTAGTCGTAGAACATGCGCGGGACGCGCTTTTCGGCCAGGACGCGGAGGTCTTCGATGCAGGTGATGACAGGCATGGGGCGGGATTCTGCGGCGCCTGTGGGGGCCGTGTCCCGGAGTTTTCCTCAGGCTTGGCGCGAAGAAAGTTCCGCCGCCAGGGCCGCGCAGTGCGCGTGCAGCCAGGTGCGGAAGGCCTCGGCTGCGGGACTCGGGCGGTGGACCACGAGGCCGTAGTGCCGCTCGGCCTCGACCGTGAGCGCAAAAGGCTGAACGAGGCGGCCCTCGCGAAGCTCCTGCTGGGCGAGGCTGAGGCGCATCAGGGCCACGCCCTGGCCGGCGAGTGCGGCGGCGAGCACGAGGCCGAGGTCTACGAGGCGCGGGCCGGTGGTGGGCTCATGGGCCGGCAGGGCAGCCACTTGCCACCACGGCGCCCAGGCTTGCAGCGAGGTGCGCAGTAGCGGCAGGCCTAGCAGGTCAGCCGGCGTGGCGAGCGAGCGGCCGGCCAGCAACCCGGGCGCGGCCAGCGGGGTGAGCCGGTCCCGCAGCAGCACTTGCTCCGGGCTGATCGACTCGGGCACCGGGCCGTGGCGGATCTCGACGTCGGCCGCCGCATCGCCCTCGGCAAGCAAGGGGACGGA
>CALMQC010000706.1 GCA_937871895.1 uncultured Roseateles sp.
CGGTCTGGCGTGGCGCCGGGCCCGAGGCACAGGCCGCCAGCAGCAGCGCGGCACAGGCCAGGGCGCCGCTGCGCCGCCAGCACGGCAATCGCAAAAGCAGTGGCATCGACAAAGGCAGTAAGGGCAATGACGGGCGGCATTGTCATGGCATGTGAATTGCTGCCATTCCTGACCATCCGCCCCCCTTCCCACCCACAATCCCAAGGTACGCCCTGACGTCAGGAGCCCGCATGAAGCGCTATGCAGTACCCGCTCTGGCCGCCCTGCACCTGATGGCGACGGCTGCGCCCCTGCCGGCAGACCCGCTGGAGCGCCGCTGCTGGCTGGCGCACACCGCCGAGCGCACGCGCGTGGACCTGCTGCGCGAGCCCATCGCCGTGCACTTCAGCAACCTCAAATCGGGCGACTCCGTGCGCTCACCCTTCTGGGTCGAGTTTGGCGTGCGGGGCATGGGCGTGATCCCGGCCGGCAACCCGCGCGAGCAGTCCGGGCACCACCACATCCTGATCGACACCCCGCTGCCGCGCGACCACACCGCTGCCATCCCGTTCTCTGACACGCACCGCCACTTCGGCAAGGGCCAGACGGGCGCCCTGCTCGACCTGCCGCCGGGCCGCCACACCCTGCGCCTGCTGTTTGCCGACCACGCCCACCGGCCCTACTTCGTCTTCAGCCCCGAGATCAGCATCCAGGTCACCGGCAAGCGCGCCGGACCCGCCCCCCAGCTGGATGCCACCAACCTGGAGGCCAGCTGCACCCGCTGGTACGGCGACTACGCCAGCACCCCGCGCGACCCCGCGCTGCGCGAGGTCTACGTCAAGAACCTGCGCGCCGAGGAAGGCGTTGCCAGCCCTTTCACCGTCAGCCTCGGCGTGGTGGGCCTGGGCGTGGCGCCAGCGGGCTCCGAGGTCAAGGACACCGGCCACTTCCGCCTCCAGGTGCTGCGCGGCAGTGCCACGGCGCAGTCGGTCGTGCTGGCCGATGGCCGCACCGAGACCGTGCTGGACCTCCCCGCCGGCGACTACGAACTCCAGCCCAGCCTGCTCGACGGCAAGGGCGCGCCGCTGCTGGCGGGCACGCCGGTGCGGGTAACGGTGCTGCGGCAAATGCGCTGAGGCAAAGGCTGGACAGGCCCGCTTCCTACACTGCGGGGATGAACTGGTCTGAACTGATCCGCGAAGTGGGGCGCGGCACCCGTGGCGCCCGTGACCTGGACGCCGCCACCGCCGAACACCTGATGGGGGCCATCCTCGACCGCCAGGTGCCCGACATGGAGCTGGGCGCCTTGCTGCTGTCCATGCGCATCAAGGGTGAATCCCCCCAGGAGCTGGCCGGCTTCCACGCCGCCATGCAGGCGCGCACCGCGCAGCTCGATGTGCCCGCAGGCCCGCGCTGCGTGCTGCTGCCCAGCTTCAACGGCGCGCGCAAGACCGCCAATTTGATGCCGCTGGTGGCCCTGCTTCTGGCGCGCGAGGGGGTGCCGGTGCTGATCTTCGGGCGGCACGACTTCGACAGCCGCATCAGCCCCTTTGCCTTGCTGGACGCCTTGGGCCTGCCCGCCGCAAACAGCCTGCAGCAGGCCCAAACCCAGTTGGCGACGCAGCGCCTGGCGGTGCTGCCCCTGCAGGCGCTCAACCCTGGCCTCGACGCCCTCATGGCCCTGCGGCCCCGCCTCGGCGTCCGCAACTCGGGCCACAGCCTGGCCAAGCTGCTGGACCCAAACCCCGGCCGCTGCGTGCGCGTGGTGGCGGTCACCCACCCGGAATACCTGGACAGCATGTCCGCCCTGCTGCCCACCATCAGCCTTGCCAGCCCCAGCCTGCTGATGCGCGCCTGCGAGGGTGAGGCCTTTGCACACCCGCGACGCCGCCCGCACCTGGTGGCCTTTGCCGGCGGCCAGGCCCAGCCCCTGCATGACGCGCAGGCCCCCGAGGAAGACGTGCCCTTGCTGCCCGACATCGAACCCGCCGCCAATGCGGCCGTGGTCCGGCGCATGGCCGACGGCGCGCTGCCGGTGCCGCGCCGGGTTACAGAGCAGGTTCAAGCACTAATCAAGCTTGCTTATTCTTGATTGGCATATGGGCCCAAGGATTTGTTCGTTCCTCTTGGGCTTTGCTTTGTCTAGAGTCCCGCCCTTCAAAGCAGGGGGAAGACTGTGCTGGATGGGGTAGCGATTGCGAGTGGCTTGGGGGTCGGGCTCATTGTGGGCGTCACCGGGGTGGGCGGAGGTTCGCTCATGACCCCGTTGCTGCTGTCCGTCTTCCGCCTGCCGCCCGCCATCGCGATCGGGACCGACCTGTGGTTTGCCGCGCTGACCAAGATGAGCGGTTCGGTGGCCCACGCCCGTCATGGCCACGTGAACTGGCACATCACCCGGCTGCTGCTGTCCGGCTCCATCCCCGCCACGCTGTTGACCGTGGCCCTGATGCACCTGACCGGCATCACCAAGGGCTGGGCTCAGGCGCTGACGTTCTCGCTCGGCATTGCCCTGCTGTGCACCGCCGTGGTGGTGGCCTTCAAGCAGAGCTGGCAGGCGCTGGGGCTGCGGCTGGAGCGCTGGATTCCCGAATCTCGCAAGCCAGGCCTGACAATCGCGAGTGGCGCGCTGTTGGGCGTCCTGGTGTCCCTGTCGTCGATCGGCGCAGGCGCCATCGGGGCCACCCTCATCCTTCTCATCTACCCCCGCATGAAGGCACGCGACATCGTCGGTACCGACATCGCCCATGCCGTGCCCCTGACCCTGGTGGCCGGCATCGGCCACGCCACACTGGGCAACGTCAACTGGGCCTTGCTGGCGTCGCTGCTCATCGGTTCCCTGCCCGGCATCTGGCTGGGCGCCCAACTCACGCGCAAGTTGCCCGAGGGCATCGTGCGCGGCCTGCTCTGCGTGTCCCTGCTGATGGCCGGCTGGAAGGTCATCCACTGATCCTTGTCTATGTACGTCTACACCGCTTTTGATCGCCACTTCGTCCGCCAGCGCGCGGCCCAGTTCCGAGACCAGTTGGAGCGCCACCTGAGCGGCCAGCTCGGGGGTGACGAGTTCCGCCCGCTGCGCCTGCAAAACGGCTGGTACATCCAGCGCCACGCGCCCATGCTGCGCGTCGCCATCCCCTATGGCGAGCTGTCCAGCCGCCAGCTGCGCCAGCTGGCCCGCATCGCACGTGAGTACGACGTGGTCTCCGAGGGCCCGTTCAAGGGCCAGGGCGGTTATGGTCACTTCACGACGCGCCAGAACCTGCAATACAACTGGATCCCGCTGCCCAAGAGCGCCGACGTGATGGACCTGCTGGCTGACGTGGACATGCACGGCATCCAGACCAGCGGCAACTGCATCCGCAACATCACCAGCGACGTCTTTGCCGGCATCGCCACCGACGAGATCGTCGACCCGCGCCCCTATTGCGAGGTGCTGCGCCAGTGGAGCACCCTGCACCCTGAGTTCGCCCACCTGCCGCGCAAGTTCAAGATCGCCGTCAGCGGCGCCCTGGAAGACCGCGCCGCCATCGGCTGGCACGACGTGGGCCTGCAACTGCGCAAGAACGCGGCCGGCGAAGTCGGCTTTGAGGTGCTGGTGGGCGGGGGCATGGGCCGCACGCCCATCGTCGGCACCATCATCAACAGCTTCGTGCCCTGGCAGCAGATCCTGGTCTACCTGGAGGCCATCGTCCGCGTCTACAACCTCTACGGCCGGCGCGACAACCTCTACAAGGCCCGCATCAAGATCCTCGTCAAGGCCGAGGGGCAGAAGTACTTCGACGCCGTCAACGCAGAGTTCGCGCGCATCCTGGCCGACGATGCTGGCGGCCACGAGCACATCATCCCGGACAGCGAACTGGCCCGCGTCAAGGCCTGCTTCGTCGACCCCGTGGGCGTCGCCCCGCAGGCCGAGCCCACGCTCGACACCAGCGACAAGCCCTTTGCCCGCTGGCTGGAGCGCAACGTCCACCCGCACCGCGTGCCGGGCCTGCGCGCGGTGACGCTGAGCCTCAAGCGCCTGGGCATCCCGCCCGGCGACACCTCGGCGGACGTGATGGACACCGCCGCCGCCCTGGCCGACCGCTTCAGCCTCGGCGAGCTGCGCGTCAGCCACCGCCAGAACCTGGTGCTGCCCTGGGTCAAGGCCAGCGACCTGTCCGAGCTCTTCCAGGCGGCCCGTGCCGCGGGCTTTGCCACGTCCAACGCCGGGCTCCTGACCGACCAGATCGCCTGCCCCGGCGGCGACTTCTGCGCGCTGGCCAATGCGCGCTCGCTGCCGCTCGCGGCCGAGCTGGCCGAGCGCTACCAGGACCCCGACGAGCTCGAAGCCTTGGGGGACCTCGACCTGCACATCAGCGGCTGCATCAACTCCTGCGGCCACCATCACAGCGGCCACATCGGCGTGCTCGGCGTCGACAAGGACGGCACCGAGTGGTACCAGCTGACCCTGGGTGGCAGCGATGGCTCCACCCTGTCTGGCCCCGCCGTGGCCGGCAAGGTCGTCGGCCCCAGTTTTGCGGCGGGCGAGATCGCCGATGCCATTGACGCCGTGATCGACACCTTCCAGCAGCAGCGCCAGGCCGGCGAGCGCTTCATCGATGCCTTGAAGCGCCTGGGCCACGAGCCCTTCAAGGCCGCCGCCAACGCCGTGCGCACGTCCACCGCCAAGGTTCAAGCATGAAGTTCATCGACCTCCACACCTGCCCCTGGCAACACGCCATCGGCGAAGACGGCCCCAAGCCCGACCCCGATCCCGCACCGCACCGCCTGCTCTCCCTGGAGCAATGGCACGCAGTGCGCGCCCACTGGCCGCAAGACCTGCCAGTGGCCATCGAGTTCCCCAATGACGCCGACATCAGCCAGCTCGCGCCTGACCTCGGCCGCATTGCGCTGGTCGTGCTCGACTTCCCCAAGTGGACCGATGGCCGCGCCTACTCCCAGGCGCACGTGCTGCGCGCACGCTTCAAGTTCAAGGGCGCCATCCGCGCGCGCGGCGAAGTGCTGGTCGACATGATGCAGTTGCTGCAGCGCACGGGCTTCAATGAAGTCGTGCTGCGTGGCGACCAGTCGCAGGCCTTTGCGCAAAAGGCGCTCGACCTGTTCAACGACGTCGGCTTCTACCAGGGCGATGTGGCGGAGACGCGGCCGTGGTTCCTTCGGGGTGCCGCGGCATGAAGTGGTTGGTGACACGCCCGCAACGCGGGCCGAGCGCTGGGCCGCTCCCAAGCCGGCCCGCGATCCCCTCGGGGGATCGGCCGGCGTACCCGCCGGGCGAGGGGCAGACATGAGTGAGGTCAGCAGCCTGCCCTGGGCCACGCAGACATCGAGCGCCATCGGCCTCTACGCGCGCTGGAGCCCCGAGCTGGACGCCAAGATCGCCGCCGCCACGGAGCGCCTGCGTGACGCCGCTGCCACGCATGGCGCCGGCGCCGTGCAAAGCACCAGCCTGGGCGTGGAAGACATGGTCGTCACCGACCTGATCGCCCGTGCCCAACTGCCCATCGCCATCGCCACGCTGGACACCGGCCGCCTGCATGCCGAGACCCTGGCCCTGATCCCGCGCATCCGCGAGACCTATGGGCTTGAAGTTGCCGTGTTCAGCCCGGTGCAAGAGGCGGTGATCGAGTTCGTCCGCCGCGAGGGCGATGACGCGATGCGCAAGTCCATCGAGCTGCGCAAGGCCTGCTGCGGCCTGCGCAAGATGGAGCCGCTCTCGCGCATGCTGGCCGGCCGCACGGCCTGGATCACCGGCCTGCGCCGCGAGCAGTCCGGCGCGCGCGCCGAGGTCGCCTTCGACGAAGACGATGGCCAAGGCCGCCGCAAGCTCAGCCCCATCGCTGACTGGACCTGGGCCGAGGTCTGGGCCTACGTCGAGAAGTTCAAGGTGCCCTACAACCCGTTGCATGACGAGTTCATGCCGTCCATTGGCTGCGCGCCCTGCACCCGCGCCATCGCCGTGGGTGAGGACTTCCGCGCCGGCCGCTGGTGGTGGGAAGAGAGTTCCAAGGAGTGCGGTCTGCACGTCAAAACATGAATGCTGCTTTGAAACCCGAACAACTGATCGCCGACGTCGATCACGCCCATCTGGACGCTCTCGAAGAAGAAGCCATCTTCATCCTGCGCGAGGTGGCGGCCAGCTTTGAGCGCCCCGCCCTGCTCTTCTCGGGCGGCAAGGACTCCT
>CALMQC010000707.1 GCA_937871895.1 uncultured Roseateles sp.
TTGATGGTGTGGGCGGCGCGGAAGGCGGCGTTGAGGCTCTCGGCGTCCGACGGGTCGGACTCCAGCACCAGCATGGCGTCCTCGAACTGCTGCAACATCTCCTGGGCTTCGTCGCTGAAGCCGGCCACGGCCTGGGCCAGGATTTCGGCGTCGTCGTCAGTCACTTGTGCACCCTTCGGCCTACGGCCTGTCCCGCCAAGCGGGAGCGAGCTTGCTTGGAGCGGTCCTGCGCTGTGCTCGTACCCATGGCAGCCTCAGTCGGCAAAGGCCAGCGGGTCGAGCGCCGTGCTGAGCCCATAGGTCTGCAGCGAGGCCTGCACCACGGCGCTGGGCGATTGCAGGCTCAGCGTCTGGCCTTGCCGGGCGAGGCCGTGCTTGAGGGCCAGCAGCAGCTGCAAGGCGGCGGTGTCGAACTCCTGCACAGCAGACACATCAAGCACCCAGGCTTGCGGGGCCTCGGCGGCGTCGATCAGGCGCTGCAGCCAGTCGGCATGCAGGCTGGATACCTGCACGATGTTGAAGTCGGGCGGCGCTTGCAGGCTCACTGAACCCGGCGCCGCTGCGGCGGCTGGCTTGCGTGAGGCGGCCTTGCGGGGCATGGTTCAGAGCTTGAGAGTGCTTGGGGCGTGTCCGAAAGACGCGTCAAAGCGCCCTCGGTCTAGGCGCAAAGCACAGCCATAGCTCGGGCTATGGCGAGCATTTGCAACGACGAGCGGGGGTGTTTTGGCGCGCATGGCGGGCACGGGCGAAGAACTTTCAAGCTCTCAGACACAGAGCTTGTTGACAGCGTCCACCAGTTGCGAGGGCTGGAAGGGCTTGGTGATCCAGGCGCGCGCGCCCGCCGCCTTGCCCTCGGCCTTCTTGGCCTCCTGGGATTCCGTGGTCAGCATGATCACGGGCACAAACTTGTGGGCCGGCAAGGTCTTCAAGGTCTTGAGGAAGGTCAGCCCGTCCATGTTGGGCATGTTCACGTCACACACGATGAGATTGACCTTGGCGCCCGCCAGCTTGGCCAGCGCGTCCTTGCCGTCACCGGCCTCCATCACCGTGTAGCCAGCCTTTTGCAGCGCCAGCTTCACCACGGTGCGAAAGCTGCCCGAGTCGTCGACGACCATGATGGTTTTGCTCATATCCGTTCAACCTCTTCACATCAAAAGAACTGGACGCCACCGCTCGTTGCAGCCGGCCGCTCACCCTGGTGAACGGCCACCTGCTCGGCGGTGGTGTAGGTGGATTTCAGGTGCGCCAACCACTGCTCGACGGCTGCGGCATCCAGGGTTTCGGCCTGCTTCAGCTGCTCGGCCATGCGTTGCTGGTCAAGCTTGATGACGTCGATCATTTGCCCCACGCGGTCCACCATCTGCATGCCTTGCAGGGCGGCATCGCAGAGCGCTTCGGAGCGGGTGACGGCCAGGTGCGTATGCGCCTTGTCAGGCACGGGCAGCTCCAGCGCCTGTTTCAGGTTCTCCTGCTCCTGCATGAGGCCGGCAAAGTCGGACATCACACGCTCGCCGCCCTCGCGCAGCTCGGTGCCCAGCAGGTCGAGCTGCTTGCTCCAGAGCGGCAGCACACGCTGCAGCAGCTCGTGCGTGCGAGCGCGCGCGGCTTCGGTCGGGTCGGCCACGGGGGGACGCAGGATGGGCGCCGGCGGCCACAGCGCCGCGAGCCAGGCAATGCAGGGCAAGGCAAAGAGGGCCAGCCAATCGCCGTGCAGGGCCAGCACCACCGACAGCAATACCAGCAGCACCAGCACGGCATGCGCATAGCGGCGCGCCCGCGCAAGCCGCGCAACCGTCTCGGGCGAGTCAGAGAGCGTCAGCATGGGGTGCGCAAGGCAGCTGGGGCCGGTGGCATGTCTGGGATCCTCCCGGCTTCATCGCGACCGCTTGATGAAGCCTTGCCGGCCAGCATAGGAACTTACGCGCTGTCTGAACGGAGCAAGTGGGCCGGATGTGTGCGCTTGTTCCGGTCCGGCGCGCCCCGGGTGCCGGGTGTTGCGGGGCACGGCGTGCGCATCGCGTTCGGGCCAATCGGGGGTGCTGCATGCTGCCAACTTCCAGGAGCCGGCATCGCCAGCCGCCCGGGCGCGGGCAGCCATGAGTCGATCAACGGCAGTCGGGCAATTTAGTCAGGCCTGCCCCGCCGCGGCCGGCGTGCCGCAGCGCGGCCGTGAAAAACTTGGCGGCGGCGGCGCCCTCGATGGCGAGGCACTGTGATACCTGATCGAGCCGCTGTGGCATTGCAGGCCGGGTCAGGGCCGGGTAAGCAGGTAAGGCTTAGCGCTTGCCGCCCGGGCGCGGCGGGCTGCGGCGCGGGCCAGCCCC
>CALMQC010000708.1 GCA_937871895.1 uncultured Roseateles sp.
CCGGCATCATCGAGATCCCGATGAACGCCGACCCAGTCAAGTACGAGGTCGACAAGGAGAGCGGCGCGATCTTTGTGGACCGCTTTTTCACGACGCCAATGTATTACCCGTGCAACTACGGCTACATCCCGCGCACCATTGCGGACGACGGGGACCCGGTGGATGTGTTGGTGATCACGCCCTTCCCGCTGTCGCCCGGTGTGGTGGTGACCTGCCGGCCGCTGGGCGTGCTGCTGATGGACGACGAAGCCGGCGGCGACGCCAAGCTGCTGGCGGTGCCGATCAGCAAGATCCTGCCCATGTATGACCATTGGCAGAAGATCGACGACGTGAACCCCGCCCGCCGCGCGGCCATCCAGCACTTCTTCGAGCACTACAAGGACCTGGAGCCCACCAAGTGGGTCAAGGTCAAGGGCTGGGGCGATGTGGCGGACGCCAAGGCCGAGGTGACGGCGGGCTTGGCCGCCTACCAAAAGGACCGTGCCTGAAGCCTGACCGCCGCGCGCGATGACAAAGGCCCCGCCGGTTGAGCGGGGCCTTTTGCTTTGAGCGCCTCTCAGGGCACGAGGAAGGTACGCACCTCGCCGGGGTAGAGGTCCATGCGCAGGGCGTTGACCGCATGGGTGGTCTGGGTCAGCAGGTCGGTGACCTTGGATGCCGGGAAGGTGACAGTGACCTGAGTCTTGTCACGCAAGGTGGGGTTGATGACGGCGTAGTAGGTGCCATTGACCGTGGCAGCCGTCTTGCGCACGACGACTTCGGCGTTGTCCGCCATCCCGGTGGCCGTGCTCAGCAGCAGCGCGGGCAGCGAGAGCAGGGCCTGATTGAACCGCCGTACATAGGCCGGGAAGCCCCGGCTCATGCTGGAGGCCTCCAGGTAGCCGATGTTGACCGGGTTGCCATTGGCCAGCGCGCGCGCCTCGGCGATGACGCTGTAGGGGCCGTTGCGCTCAACCGCGACCGAGAGGTAGCCAAACTTGGAATTGAAGGCATCGGAAGTGTTGGCAGGCCGGTGCGAGGAGCAGTTGCTCTCGAAGGCCATGCCGTCGTCCTCGTTCAGCGGGTAGTGGTGCACGAGGCTGGCGCCCGAGGCATTGGCGTACTCGCTGAGCAGGGCGGCGTCGTCCACGGTGTAGAGCGCATTGCCAAACTGCATGGTCATGGCGACGCCTTCGTCCGCCTGGTAGCGGACCGGGTCGGCCGGCGGCGTGCTGTGGCCGAATTCGGGCCAGTTGGTGGACCAGTTGTTGTAGGGGCGCTTGAAGAGCGTGAGGCCGTTGCGGTGCACCCGGTCACTCAGGCTGGCGGCGGGCGTCTTGGCGCTCCATTGCCACTTGAACCAGCCGTTGCCGCCGCTGCTTGAGAGGCCGTTCGCATAGGCGCTCCACCAGGCGGGGTCGTCACTGACGAGGTTGAGCGGGTTGCTGGTCTCGGTGGGGTTGGGGTTGAAGGCGCGCGGCACGGGTTCGTCAGCGTAGGCGCTGAAGTGGACCTGCAGGCTGGGGTCGCCCATCTGGGTGCGGATGTAGTCGCGCAGGGCGACCAGGAAGGCACGGCGCTTGCCATACCACCACGCGTAGTAGGCCGCCCGTGAGGACTCGTCGTTGCGCAACTGGGTGATGGTGCGTGGGCTGGCCGGGTTGTCGTTGTTGTAGCGCGCGACCGTGGCGGCCGAGAAGCTCATGGGCAGCTTGGTCTGGCGCATGCGCAGCCACACGCCGGTGAAGCTGGCCTGGCCCTTGAAGCGGGTGAGCAGGCGGTCGGCGATGCGCTGCATGTCGGTCAGCGTGTCGGGGTCGGTCAGGTCGGCGGACTTGTCCTCGGTCCACCAGACGTCGGTGTAGGCGTTCTTGGCCGCCTCGCCATTGCCGGCATAGATGCCCTGGAAGAGCTTCTCGGTGCGGCGCTGGTAGCCGAGGCTGTTGTAGTTGCCCGCGCTCTTGTCGCAGGGCTGGCCGGGGGAGCAGTTGGCGCCGAGGCTGCCGCCGTATTCGAGGTAAGGCATGAGCTGCAGATTGCGCTGCGCTGCCTGGGCCACGATCTGGCTCCAGATGTCGCTCATCAGGCCCTGGGCGTTGTACATCCAGACCGGGTCCTTGGAGTCAAAGCCCTGGTTGAAGCCCCACTCCAGCATGTCCTTGCCGACGGTGTTGAACCCGAGGGCCAGGCCCAGGTCCATCTTGAAAGCGAACCAGTCGAGGGGGTTGGCCACGGCGCGCTTGGCGGCCGTGCTGCCCATCACGGCTTCGTCGGCCATCTCCTCACGCCAGTAGACGTGGCGCCGGGCCAGCGAGGCGGGGTAGTTGATGGCGGCGGGCAGGCTGGCGGCGTTGACCACCTTGTAGAGCCGGATCTTGCCGATGGCCAGGCCGTTGGAGCGCGGGTCGTTGAGCTGGCTGGCCTGGAAGACGGTGACGTCAAAGCCGTCGGCCGGCAGCAGGCTGCGGTTGGCGCACTCGGCATTGCGCTGGGCAATCAGAGGCGAGAAGCGCTCGTGCAGGTAGAAGAGACTGCGGTAGTTCTTCCAGGCGCCAGTCTGCGGGTAGGCGAGGGATTCGAGCGTGGAGGTGGTGTAGGTGCGGCGCACGTCGCCGATGGCGGTGCCGGTGGCGAAGCCGCGCACGAAGTCGGCGCCCCGGTTGGCCACGAAGATGGCGCGCGCCACGTCGTCGGGGTACTCGATGTCGAGCACATAGGCCTGCTTGGCGACGAGGCCCTTGCCGGCGCCGATCCGGTAGGTCAGAAAGCGCGCGCTGTCGCCGGGCGCGGCGGTGCGGGCGCTGCGGCCGAGCACGGCCTGGACGCTGCTGACGTCGGCGGGGATCTGCTGGCTCGGGGCGACGGCGGCGGTGTCGATCTCGTCGACGAGCTGCAGCTCGCCGAAGGGTTGTTCATTGATCGGCAAGGTCACCGCCACGGGGCCGGGGGGCAGGGTGCTGGCCGAGAGCGTGGCGCTGCTGGCTGAGACATTGCCCACTGCATCCATGGCCCGCACACTGAGCGCATAGGCCTTGCCGGCGGTGAGGCCGGTCATCTGGTACTTCGGGCTGGTGACGGTGGCCACCCAGCCGCCGCTGTTGAAGACCTGGTAGCCGGTGACGCCGACGTTGTCGGTGCTGGCCGTCCAGCTGATGGCCAGGCTGGTGGCGGTGGCGCGGTCGAGCTTGAGGCCGCCCGGCACGGTGGGGGGCGCGAGGTCGGTGGTGTGTGTGGTCGTGGCGACCAGGGGTGCACTGGCGGCCGACTTGTTCTTGGCCGCGTCAAGCGCGCGGACGGTGATGGTGTAGCTCGTCGACGGCTTCAGGTCGCCGAGGGTGAAGCTGGTGCCAGTGGGCTCGCCGACCTGGACGGTGCCTCGGAAGACCTGGTAGCGCACAACACCCACGTTGTCGGTGCTGGCCGTCCACCGAAAGCTCAACTGGGTGGGCGTGGCACGCGTCAAGCTCAGGCCCGTAGGGGCCGTGGGCGGCGTGAGGTCCGCAACGCTGGGGGCGGTGTTCTGGGCGCGGGCCGGCAAGCTCAGGGCCCCCACTGCCGCCACGGCAACGGCAAGCCACCAGGCGGGCCACGTCGAGCGGGCCGTGGTGGCGGTGGCAGACCTTCTTTGCGGGTTGTTCATGGCGTCGCTTCCCTGTGTGTTGTGGCTGCCCGCGGCTCGATGCGAGGCACAGCCGCCCAGCCGCATGCGCGGCCAAGCGGGCGGATTGAATCAAAAGCGCGCGCGACGCGCACCGCCTCCCGCGTGCCGCGTCGAGCGGCGCGGGACAGCGCTCCCATGGCGCAGGATCAAGGAGTTACCAGGCGGGCTGGGCAGCGTTGCGCAAGCCATCCCGTTTTGTTTAGCTTGAGCTTGTTACGCCTTCTCACCCTGTCTTCGCTCCAAGGCAAACACGGCCCTGCTGTGCGGCGAAGCCCGCAGACGCTCAGGACGGCGGCGGGGGTTGTTTGGGCTTGAACGGAGAGTGCTCCGCAAGCTCGTCCAGGTAGCCCTCCATCGCCACGCCCTCACGAGTCAGGAAGTCCGCCACGGCGGCATTGAACTCGGGGTGGGCCAGCCAGTGGCTGGACGCGGTTGGCGTGGGCAACAGGCCGCGCGCCATCTTGTGCTCGCCCTGGGCGCCGCCCTCGAAGCGCGTGTAGCCCTGGGCGATGCACCAGGCCAGTGGCTGGTAGTAGCAGGCGTCGAAGTGCAGGCAGGGGATCTGTTCGACGGCGCCCCAATAGCGCCCGAAGGCGGCGCGCCGCGCGGGGTCGAGCGCGATCAGCGAGGCGGCGACGCGCTCATGCCCGCGCCAGGCCACGAAGAGCAACCAGTGCTCGGGCATCTCGGCCGCCATGCGAGCAAAGAAATCGCGCGTCAGGTAGGGCCGTGAGTGGTGGGCGCGGTAGGTGAGCTGGTAGCAGCGGTAGAAGAAGTCCCAGTCCTCGGGCGTGATGGCCGGGCCCTGCAGGGCCGTGAAGCCGATGCCGGCCTCGCTCACGCGGCGCTGCTCTTGCTGGATCTTCTTGCGCTTGTCGCGCTGCAGGCGGGCGAGCAGGGCGCTGAAGTCGGGCGCAGGGTCGTCGCCGTCTTGTGTCCAGTGGAACTGCACACCCTGCCGGGCCAGGCAACCGGCGGCGGCGAGGGCGGCCTGGTCGGCGGCATCGCCCAGCAGCACGTGCAGGGACGAGGTGTCGGTGGCCAGCTCTCGCAGAGCCAGTGCCAGGCGCGCGCGCGCCGCATCGTCACGCGCCAGCAGGCGGCTGCCCGGCACCGGCGTGAAGGGCACCGCCACCAGCAGCTTGGGGTAGTAGCTGAGGCCGTGCCGGTGATAGGCCTCAGCCCAGGCCCAGTCGAACACGTACTCGCCGTAGGAATGCGACTTCAGATAGGCCGGGCAGGCGGCGAGCAATTCACCCTCGCGCCAGAGTGAGACAAAGCGCGGCGCCCAGCCCGTGTCCGCCGTGGCGCTGCCTGAGGTGTGCAGTGCGAGCAGGTATTCCAGGCGCATGAAGGGCGTGGGGCGGGCCTGGGCGGCGAGCAGCGTATTCCAGGCCTCAGCCGGCAGCGCGGCCGGGTCTTCGTCCACACGGATAACATCCCTGGCCCCCGCGTCCGTACTCGATTCCATGCCTGCGCCGTCCGTGAAAGTTGCCCTTGCCCAGCTCAATGTCACCGTGGGCGACCTGTCGGGCAATGCGGACCGCATCATCACCGAGGCGCGAAGGGCCCATGCGCTGGGGGCCCAATGCGTGCTGACGCCCGAGCTCAGCCTGTGTGGCTACCCGCCCGAGGACCTGCTGCTGCGCCCCGCCTTCCTGGCTGCCTGTGACACCGAGCTGCAGCGCATTGCCGCCGCGCTGGCGGACTGTGCCGGCCTGCACGTGGTGGTGGGCCACCCGGTGGCGCTGGGGCAGGGCGCGCGTGAGCGGAGTTGGTCGGTGCCCGGCTGCCTGAACGTGGCCTCGGTGCTGAGTGGTGGCCGCGTCGTGGGGCGCTACGCCAAGCGTGAGCTGCCCAATTACCAGGTGTTTGACGAGCGGCGCTATTTCGCCTCGGGCCGTGACGCCGGCCTGGCGCCTTTGGTCATCGAGGTGGGCGGCGTGCGCCTGGGCTTGCTGATCTGCGAGGACGCCTGGTTTGACGAGCCCGCCGCTGCCGCCAAGGCGGCTGGGGCCGAGGTGCTGTGCGTGCTGAACGCGTCGCCCTTCCACCTCGGCAAGGTCGAGGAGCGCGAGGCGCGCATGGCCGAGCGCGCGCGCGCCGTGGGCTTGCCGCTGCTCTACGCACACCTCGTGGGCGGGCAGGACGAGATGGTGTTTGACGGCGCCTCCTTCGCGCTGCAGGCCGACGGCAGCCTGGCCGCGCGGGCGCCGATGTTTGAAGAGGCGCTGGCGGTGCTGGAGGTGAGTGCCACCGGCCTGTGGGGCGAGGTGCAGGCGCTGCCCGCGTTCGAGGCCCAGGCTTGGGGTGCGCTGGTGATCGGCGTGCGCGATTACTTGGGCAAGAACGACTTCCCTGGCGCGATCATCGGCCTCTCGGGCGGCATCGACTCGGCCCTGGTGCTGGCGATTGCGGTGGACGCGCTGGGTGCCGACAAGGTGCGCGCGGTGATGATGCCCTCGCCCTACACGGCCGATATCTCCTGGATCGACGCGCGCGACATGGCGGCGCGCCTGGGCGTTCGCTATGACGAGATGTCCATCGTGCCAATGTTCGATGCCTTCAACGCCACGCTGGCCGAGGAGTTCAAGGGCCTGCCCCTCGATGCGGCCGAGGAGAACATCCAGGCACGCATCCGCGGCACGCTGCTGATGGCCTTGTCGAACAAGTTCGGCAGCATCGTGCTGACCACCGGCAACAAGAGCGAGATGGCGACCGGCTACTGCACGCTCTACGGCGACATGGCCGGCGGCTTTGCCGTCATCAAGGACGTGGCCAAGACTCTGGTCTACCGCCTCGCCACCTGGCGCAATCAGCAGGGCGCTGAAATCATCCCCGAGCGCATCATCACGCGGCCGCCCTCGGCCGAGCTGCGGCCCGACCAGAAGGACCAGGACAGCCTGCCGCCCTACGAGGTGCTGGACGCCATCCTGGCGCGCTACATGGAGCAGGACCAGTCCATCGCCGAGATCGTGGCGGCGGGCTTTGCGCCGGCGGACGTCGAGCGCGTCACACGGCTCATCAAGATCAACGAGTACAAACGCCGCCAGGCGCCGGTCGGCGTGCGCCTGACGCATCGCGGTTTTGGTCGGGACTGGCGTTACCCGATCACGTCCAAGTTCCGCGCCTAATAAACTCCCGCGACAACTCACCCGGAGACAAACCCATGAAGCAGATCGTTGCCATCATCAAACCCTTCAAGCTCGATGAAGTGCGCGAGGCCCTGGCCGAGATGGGCGTGTCGGGCCTCACAGTCACCGAGGTCAAGGGCTTTGGCCGCCAGAAGGGCCACACCGAGCTCTACCGTGGCGCTGAGTACGTGGTCGACTTTCTGCCCAAGGTGAAGGTGGAAGTGGTGGTGAAGGGCGAGGACGTCGAGCGCTGCATCGACGCCATCCTGCGCGCCGCCAAGACCGGCAAGATCGGCGACGGCAAGATCTTCGTCATGCCCGTCGAGCAGGTGGTGCGCATCCGCACCGGCGAGACGGACGAAGCGGCGGTTTGACCGTCGACGTCAGGTGAGGTGCTGCCAGGCGGCGGCACCCCAAACGCCCGCTGCAAACAGCAGCGACAGCAGCACGGCCGCCGAGGCGATGTCCTTGGCGCGCTTTGACAGGTCATGTAGCTCGTAGGACACGCGGTCCACCACGGCCTCGACGGCCGAATTGAGCAACTCGACCACCAGCACCGCCACCAGCGAGCCCAGCAGCAGGCTGATCTGCACCCAGCCCCGCCCCAGCCAGAAGGCCAGCGGCGTGGCCACCACACACAGCCACACCTCCTGCCGGAAGGCGCTCTCGCCCAGGTAGGCGGCCTTGAGCCCCGACCAGGAGTAGCCAGCGGCATGGATGATGCGGTCCAGGCCGGTGCGGCCCTTGTGCGGGTTGGTGTCGGCGCTCATTGCGAGTTGGGGTATTGGTTCACGACACGGGTGCCGCTCAGGGCCTCGTGCAGCAGGAGCTGCTGGGGGTGCAATTTCGCCAGCATCGCATAGGCCACCATGCCACCCAGCACGATGGCGCTGAGCGCGCCACCCGAGTGGATCTCCATCGCCCAGGCGCTGACCAGCGCGGGCAGGAACCACAGCCAGGCCAGCAGGTAGCGCAGCAGCGCACGCCACTGCCCGACGGGCTGTCCGTCCAGCGTGACCACGCGCAGATGCCAGGTCTTGAGCGCCAGCGTTTGCCCGCTGCGCGACCAGAACCACACGAAGTAGATCCCGATCACCACGAACAGGAAGGCACCCAGCGTATGCCGACCTTGCAGCGCATGATGCTGCGAGGTGCTGACCGAGAACAGATAGCCGGCGAAGAACACCACGCCGAACAGCAGCACGCCTTCGTACAAAAAGGCGGCAAGCCGGCGCAGCATCGCCGGCGGCAACGCGTCAACGGCCGGAGCGGTCATTTCGAGGAAACCGACCCAGCAGCTTGCAGCGACTTCGGCAGCAGGGTCTTGGGGTCCACCAGGGCAGGGTCGGCAATCACCTTGGACTGACCTGCCGACTGGTGGCTGGGGGGCGCGATGGGCCGGGTCATCAGCACCGTGCTCGCGCCTGGCTTGGCCTGGAAGAGTGTCGGCGCCACGGCCAGCGCTGCGGTGACGCGGGCCGGCCCCGGGACCACGTTGGACTTGGGCACGGCGGCGAGCGGTCCCTTCGGGCTGGGGGCCGGGGTGATGGCGGCCTGCGCCAGTTTCTTTGCGGCTTTGTCGGCCAGCTCTGACCGCTTCTCGGCCGGCAAGGCCTGGTAGGCCTCCCATTTGCTGCGCCGCTCCTCGGCATCCAGTTGGATCGCCGCCTGGAAGGCTGCGCGGGCGCGCTGGCGCTCCTGCGTGTCGAGCTTGATCCAAGCGCGCACACGCTCCTGAATGCGCAGTTGCTGCTCGGCCGGCAGCGCCGGGAAGCGGTTGGCGATGGTCAGCCACTTGCGCCGCCGCTCAGACGGCAGGCGGTCCCACTCGGACTCCAGGTCGAGTTGGGCAAGCAGGCTGCGCTGCGGTGCATTGAGTTCCGCCCAAGTCGGAGTGAGCGCCAAGGGCGACACCTTGGGCACGGGCGTGGTCGCAATCGGGAGCGGGGCCGGCGCCGGTGACGTTGTGGTCGAGGTGGCCTCAGTGCTTGGCGCCGAGGCAGCGTCTGGAACCTGCGCAGAAACGACGAAGGCGACCCCCGCCAGGGAAGTCGCCAACGTCAGAAGTCGCAGGCTGCGGTGCGTCAAAGGCATCCGCTCATTCTTTCTCATCTCGGAGGAACTCCGCGAAGCCAGGATCGCTGTAGGCCTCGGGCGGCACGGTGTCGCTCAGCAGGGCGGTGTCTACATCGGCCGCCGCTTCGATCTCCTGGTGATGCAGGCCTTCCTGGGCCATCAGGAAGCCGACGACCAGCAGCGCCAGCGGCAGGGCCGACAGCCACTTGGCAAAGCGCCCGCCACCATCGGCCGGGCCGCCTTGCAGCGCCAGGGCATGCCCCCCCGCAGCAACCGGGCTCCACGCCGGGGTGGCCACCTGGGCCAAACGGGCAGCGCGGGCGCGGGCAAGCGCCTGCTCACGGGCAAAGCGCAGGCGTTCGGTCACGTCGTGCGGGAGCGCCTGGCTGCTGTCGTCAAGATGACGGGCGATGCGCTGGCCAAAGGCGGCCACCCGGGCTTCCAGCTCGGCTGAGAATGCAACTGACTTCTTCATAGCGTGATCCCCTTCGCCTTCAAAGCTTTCGCCAACGACTGAGTGGCCCGGGAGCAGTGGGTTTTGACACTGCCTTCCGAGCAACCCATGACACTGGCTGTCTCCGCGACATCCAATTCCTCCCAGTAACGCAGCAGGAAGGCTTCTCGTTGACGTCCCGGGAGCTGTTCAATCTCCTGTTCGATTTGAAGCAATATTTGTGCCCTGGAAGCCTGGTCTGAGGCCGATTCGCTGAGATTGCCCTCGTTGCGCGAGGCCAGGACCTCCAGCAGGTCAAAGTCCTCGCCTTCGTCCGTCTCGAAGTCGGACATATTGGTCATGACCGCCCGGCGCACCTTCTGGCGACGGAACCAGTCCATGGTGGCGTTGGAAAGGATGCGCTGGAAGATCAGCGGTAGCTCTTCAGCGGGCCGGTCGAAGTAACTCTCGGCCAGCCGGATCATGGCGTCCTGGACGATGTCGAGTGCGGCGTCGTCATCCCGGACAAGATAGGCCGTGCGCTTGAACGCGCGCCGATCTATGTCCTTCAGGAAGTCGTTGAGCTCTTTGTCGGTGGCCAAGGGCGAGACGGTGAGGCGCCGGGACAACAAATGTCGCGCTGGCGAGGCGGCGGGATTATTGCATTCGGCACTGGCGAAGGCTGGCGGGCGTTTGGCCGGCATAATGCTGCTTCGCACAAAGAAGTTTGGTCTCCATATGGCGCCCGACACGGGTTCCATGCATGTTGACCGCGCAGGCTTCGAATCCGTCTCAAGAGGGCGCGAGGAGAGGCACCAATGGTTTTTCGTTAGAGAAATTCACAAAGGTTCGAACATGGACATGTCTGCCGCGGAAATGAAGCGCGCTGCAACGGCGCAATCTGCTTCCTCCCAATCCCCCAATTCCCAAGCACCCGCCGACCTCAATGGCTCGGAAATCCTCGTCCGCTGCCTGCAGGCCGAGGGCGTCAAGCACCTCTGGGGCTACCCCGGTGGTGCGGTGCTGTACATCTACGACGCGCTCTACAAGCAGGACAGCATCCAGCACGTGCTGGTCCGGCATGAGCAGGCTGCGGTGCACGCCGCTGATGGCTTTGCCCGGGCGACCGGTGAAGTCGGCGTTGCGCTGGTCACGTCGGGCCCGGGCGTCACGAATGCCATCACCGGCATCGCGACCGCCTACATGGACTCGATCCCCATGGTCGTCATCACCGGCCAGGTGCCGACGCCCGCGATTGGGCTCGACGCCTTCCAGGAGTGCGACACCGTGGGCATCACGCGCCCCATCGTGAAGCACAACTTCCTGGTCAAGGACGTGCGCGACCTGGCGCTGACCATGAAGAAGGCCTTCCACATCGCGCGCACCGGCCGACCCGGGCCCGTCGTGGTAGACATCCCCAAGGACGTCTCGCTGGCCCGCACCAGCTTCAGCTACCCCGAGCGCATCGAGATGCGCTCCTACAACCCCGCCAAGAAGGGCCACAGCGGCCAGATCCGCAAGGCCGTGCAGCTGCTGCTGCAAGCCAAGCGGCCCTACATCTACACCGGCGGCGGCGTGATCCTCGGCGAGGCGTCGGCCGAGCTGCGGGAGCTGGTGGACCTGCTGGGCTTCCCCTGCACCAACACGCTGATGGGCCTCGGGGCCATGCCGGGCACCGATCCGCGCTTCCTGGGCATGCTGGGCATGCATGGCACCTACGAAGCCAACATGACCATGCAGCACTGCGACGTGCTGCTGGCGGTGGGCGCGCGCTTTGATGACCGTGTGATCGGCAATCCCAAGCACTTCGGCTCGGTCGAGCGCAAGATCATCCACGTCGACATCGATCCCTCGTCGATCTCCAAGCGCGTGCGCGTGGACATCCCCATCGTGGGCGACGTCAAGGACGTGCTGCAGGAGCTGATCCATCAGATCAAGGAAGCCCAGGCCAAACCCGACGCCGCTGCCGTGAACGCCTGGTGGAGCCAGATCAACGAATGGCGCCGCAAGGACTGCCTGTCCTACAAGGGCTCGGACGAGGTCATCAAGCCGCAGATGGTCGTCGAGACCCTGTGGCGCCTGACGCGCGACCGCGATGCCTATATCACCTCGGATGTGGGGCAGCACCAGATGTGGGCTGCGCAGTTCTACAAGTTCGATGAGCCGCGCCGCTGGATCAACTCGGGGGGCCTCGGCACCATGGGCGTGGGCTTGCCCTACGCGATGGGCATCAAGTTGGCCAAGCCCGAGTCCGACGTGTTCTGCGTGACCGGCGAGGGCAGCATCCAGATGTGCATCCAGGAGCTGTCGACCTGCTTCCAGTACAAGACGCCCGTCAAGGTGTTGTCGCTCAACAACCGCTACCTGGGCATGGTTCGTCAGTGGCAGCAGCTCGATTACGAGGGCCGCTACTCGCACAGCTACATGGATGCGCTGCCCGATTTCGTCAAGCTCGCCGAGGCCTATGGCCACGTGGGCCTGAAGATCGAGAAGCCGAGCGATGTCGAGCCTGCGCTGATCGAGGCCATGCGCCTCAAAGATCGGACGGTCTTCCTCGACATCCGCACCGATCCCACCGAGAACGTCTGGCCGATGGTCAAGGCGGGCAAGGGCATCTCGGAGATGTTGCTGGGGTCCGAAGACCTCTGAAGGCTGCCAGCCACCCCGCGCGTCAGGCGTTACCGCGCCTGACGACGCGCTGGCAAGCAGCGCTGACGAGCGACCCCAAAGACGCTTCGACTTTCATCGAACGACGCCGCCAGATCTCAGGGGTTACCGCCCCCGAGATTGATGCGGACGAAGGACGAATCCACCATGCGACACATCATTGCTTTGCTTCTTGAGAACGAACCCGGCGCGCTGTCGCGCGTCGTGGGCCTGTTCTCCGCCCGGGGCTACAACATCGAAAGCCTCACCGTTGCGCCCACCGAGGACGCTTCGCTGTCCCGCATGACCGTCGTGACCACGGGGTCCGACGAGATCATCGAGCAGATCACCAAGCACCTGAACCGCCTCATCGAGGTGGTCAAGGTGGTGGATCTGACGGAAGGCACCTACACCGAGCGAGAACTGATGCTCATCAAGGTCCGCGCCGTCGGCAAGGAGCGCGAAGAGGTCAAGCGAACGGCAGATATCTTCCGCGGCCGCATCATCGACGTGACCGAGAAGTCCTACACCATCGAGCTGACTGGCGATTCCAGCAAGCTCGACGCCTTCATCGACGCGATCGACCGCGCGTCCATCCTCGAAACCGTCCGCACCGGTGCCAGTGGCATCGGGCGCGGTGAGCGCATCTTGCGCGTCTGAACCCAGCCGCCCCGGCCGGCCGTTGTGGCTGGCATCCCCCTGGGGGCACGCAATCAGCTTGGGGCGGCATCAGCTCGATTGCGTTCCCTGAACCTACTCCCTGGAGCACACCACCATGAACGTTTACTACGACAAAGACGCAGACCTGAGCCTCATCAAGGGCAAGAACGTCACCATCATTGGCTACGGTTCGCAAGGCCATGCCCACGCACAGAACCTGAACGACAGCGGCTGCAAGGTCACCGTCGCGCTGCGCAAGGGTGGTGCTTCCTGGGCCAAGGCTGAAGGTGCTGGCCTGAAGGTCGCCGAGATCGCCGACGCCGTGAAGTCGGCTGACGTGGTCATGATCCTGCTGCCCGACGAGCAGATCGCCGACGTCTACAACAAGGAAGTCGCCCCCAACCTCAAGGCCGGCGCCTCGCTCGCCTTCGCTCACGGTTTCAACGTCCACTACGGCCAGGTTCAGCCCCGCGCCGACATCGACGTCTGGATGGTCGCCCCCAAGGCCCCCGGCCACACCGTGCGCGGCACCTACCGCCAAGGTGGCGGCGTGCCCCACCTGATCGCCGTCTACCAGGACACCACCGGCAAGGCACGTGACCTGGCCCTGTCCTACGCAGCGGCCAATGGCGGCGGCAAGGCCGGCATCATCGAGACCTCGTTCCGTGAAGAGACCGAGACCGACCTGTTCGGCGAGCAAGCCGTGCTGTGCGGCGGCACCGTCGAGCTGATCAAGGCGGGCTTCGAGACCCTGGTGGAAGCCGGCTACGCCCCCGAGATGGCCTACTTCGAGTGCCTGCACGAACTGAAGCTGATCGTGGACCTGATCTACGAAGGCGGCATCGGCAACATGAACTACTCGATCTCGAACAATGCCGAGTACGGTGAGTACGTGACCGGCCCGCGCGTCGTGACCGAAGACACCAAGAACGCCATGCGCCAGTGCCTGAAGGACATCCAGACCGGCGAGTACGCCAAGTCCTTCATCCTCGAGAACAAGGCCGGTGCCCCGACCCTGATCAGTCGCCGCCGCCTGACCGCCGAGCATGACATCGAAGTCGTCGGCGAGAAGCTGCGCGCCATGATGCCCTGGATCAAGGCCAACAAGCTGGTCGACAAG
>CALMQC010000709.1 GCA_937871895.1 uncultured Roseateles sp.
GCATCGACAGGGACGGCATCTATGTCGTGGCCAGACTCGCCGAGATCTACATCCTTCGCATCCGCCGCCAGCTCGACGGGACACTGCTGTTCTCCAGCGACAACCAGGCCTACCCGCCCCTCACCATCAGCAACTCAGTCAAGGAAGGGGTGCTGGTGCTCGGCCGAGTCCTGATGACCATGAGGCCCTGCCGAATCTAGGCCGGGCCGCCGGCACACAGAGCCGCCCATGTGGCGGCTTTTTGCTTGCATTACGTCAACCCATCCGGTATACTGTAGACCAATGACAAACGATGTTCATCAACAGATCGCCTACCTGCGGGATAGGGCGGACACGCTGCGCGGACTGGCTGACGAAGCCGAAGACCCAAAGATCCGGTCACGCTACAACCAGTCCTATGCGGCGACGAAGGCCGCCTGGATGCGCTTGGCTGGGGGTGTGGCGTGAAGCAGCCCTCTGACCATCCCGCAGACCGCGCCATCTTGGCTCTGGTGGTTGTTGCCATGCTGCTTGTTGCCGCCGGGGTGATCCAGTGATCCCCTCCTGCCGCAACAACTGCCGCCAGGGCCGAGCCCCCTGTGAAAGCCAGGATCAGTGCCTCCACCACGGAGGCATCACCAGCCGCTTGATCGGCGCCTGGGTGCACCACCCCACTCTTGTCGCTGCCATTGCCCTGGCCAGCTACGCCTTCCTCATTTGGGTCTCTCGGCCCTGAAAGGATCACATGAGCGCAATCGACCACACCGACGAACTGGCACTGGAGGCCTTGCGCCCAGGCCCTGTTCAGCCTGCCGCTCAGATGCTCAATCGGAGCCCCCAAGACGGGAGCCCTGCTGGGATCATGCTGGCCATGGCGCAGTACGGCGTCAGCGCGGCCGACCTGCGCGAGCTGCTGGCCATGCAGCGTGAGTGGCGTGCCGACGAGGCGCGCAACGCATTCAACGCCGCACTGGCGTCATTCAAGACAGAGCCCGTCTATGTCCGCAAAACCAAGGCGGTCGGCTACGAAACCCAGAAGGGCGACTTTGTTGGCTACAAGCACGCTGAGCTGTCCGATGTGGTCGCGGCTGTCGGGCCTGCGCTTGCCAAGCACGGCCTGTCCCATCGCTGGGACGTTACACAGACCAAGGACTGGATCTCGGTCAAGTGCATCCTCAAGCATGCAGCCGGACACAGCGAATCGGTAGAGATGGGCGGGCCGCCCGACAACTCCGGCAAGAAGAACGCTATCCAGCAAATCGCCAGCACGGTCAGCTACCTGCAGCGCTACACGCTGAAAGCCATCACTGGCGTCGCCGAAGAGAGCGACGACGACGACGGGCATGGCGGCGATGGCAACTCAGATGCTGCGGCCTACCCAGAAGAGTCGTTCCGGGCCAATCTTTCAGCGTGGTCAGAACTGATCCTGTCGGGCCGCAAGAGTGCCGACCAAATCATCGCCAGCGTCGAGAGTCGCGGCGCACCCATGACCGACCAGCAGAAGGCCGACCTCAAGGCCGTCGCCAACTGAAGGAGCCGACATGCACATCCACAACTTAACCCAGGGCTCGACCGAGTGGCATGCACTGCGCGCCAAGCACTACACCGCCAGCGAGGCAGCAGCCATGCTTGGCGTCAGCAAGTACCAGACGCGCAGTGCCCTGCTCAAGCAGAAGGCCACCGGCCTGGCCCCCGAAGTCGGTGAGCACACTCAGCGCCTGTTCGACCGTGGCCACGAGACGGAGGCCCAGGCCCGAGCGATGGCCGAGGCCATCCTCGGCGAGGAGCTATACCCCGTCACCGGAACTGCACTCATCAATGGCGTGCCGCTGCTGGCCAGCATGGACGGCCTGACCATGGCCGAGACCATCAATTGGGAGCACAAGCTCTGGAATGAAGGCTTGGCCACCCAGGTCCGAGATGGCACCCTGGATGAGCACTACACCGTGCAGATGGACCAGCAGCAGTTGGTCTCTGGCGCGGCGAAGACGCTGTTCATGGTCAGTGACGGCACGCCGGAGCGCATGGTCTGGTGCTGGTACGTCTCCAGCCAAGAGAGGAAGGACCGGCTGCTGGCCGGCTGGGCGCAATTCGACAAGGACGTGGCGGCGTACCAGCCCACGGAGGTGGCGCCAGCCGTCGTGGCCAACGCCGTCGAGGCCCTGCCGTCCGTCGTCGTGAGCGTCACTGGAAGCATCGCCATCCGTGACAACTTTGCCGCGTTCCAGCAGCGCCTGGAGGACTTCCTCGGCAGCGAGCTGATCCGCGAACCCAAGACCGACCAGGACTTCGCTGACCTGGATCTGCAGATCAAGGCGCTGAAGGGCGCTGAGGCTGCGCTCGATGCGGCCGAGCAGCAAATGCTGGCACAGATCCAAACCGTGGACCAGGCCAAGCGCACGAAGGATGCGCTGCAAAAGCTGGTGCGCGACAACCGCCTGATGGCAGAGAAACTGCTGTCCGCCGAGAAGGAGCGGCGCAAGTCCGAGATCGTCTCCTCCGCGCAGCGCGCCGCCCGCGAACACTACGAGGCGCATGCTGCAGAGCTTGGAGTGACGTTCTCCGTTGACTCCCGCTTCCACGATGTCATCAAAGGCCTGAAGTCCTTGGCCTCGATGGAGGACAGGCTGAGCGCGGAGCTGGCCCGGGTGAAGGTGGAGTGCGACCGTGTGGCCAGCGTGATCGGTGGCAACCGCGACCGCATGAAGATTGCTGCTGCTGAGCACCTGTTCCCGGACTTCGCCCAAGTCTGCACCAAGGCGCATGAAGACTTCGAGGCCCTCATTGTTGCCCGCCAAGCGGCTGCTCAGAAGCGCGCCGATGAGGAGCGCGAGCGGATCCGTCAGGAGGTGCTGGCCAAGATCGAGCGAGAGGAGGCGGCCTCACCGGATCCGCGATCTCCCAACCCGTTCGACAGCGCGCCGGTCGAGGTTGGTGTGGACATTGGCATCGGGAAGGACCAGGCCGCAACCGCCGTGGTGAGCGCCGGTAAGGTGATCGACATCAAAGCGGGCGAGCCAAATCTGCGAATCGGCGAGATCTGCCGCCGTACTGGCGTGACGGTCGGCGCCGAACTGCTGGGCAAGCTGGGCTTCCCTGCCGTGCAGCAGGGTGCGTCCCGTCTGTACCACGAGGCCGACTACACGCGGATCCTGCTGGCGCTGGCCAAGCACTTTGAAGGCCTGGCTTTGGCTCGGGCCGCCTGACACGTCACATCAAGTCAACCCGAAAGGTCAATATGTCCATCAACAAAGTCATCCTCATCGGCAACGTCGGCAAGGACCCCGAGCTTCGCTACAACCCCAGCGGAGTCGCCTGGTGCACGCTCTCCCTTGCTACCACTCGCAAGTGGAAGGACCGCGATAGCGGCGAGCAGCGCGAGGAGACCGAGTGGCACCGCTTGGTGTTCAACGACCGCCTGGCCGAGGTCGTTGGCGAGTACATCGAGAAGGGCTCGAAGATTTACGTCGAGGGTCGCCTGAAGACTCGCAAGTACGAGGACAAAGACACCGGCAAGGATGTCTACGTCACGGAGATCATGGCCGACCAGATGCAGATGCTGGGCGAGCGTCGCCATGGCGACGACAACGACGGCCGGGCACAGCGCGAGACGCATCGTCCGCCGCGCGATCCAGACCGTCAGCAGGGTCGCCAGCAGCAGCGGCCCCAGCAGCGCCAGCCGCAGCGAACCAGCCGCCAGGACAGCAACACTGGGTTCAGCGACATGGACGACGACATCCCGCTCTAAGCCCGAAGACCGTGCAGTCAAAGAACAAGCGAGCCCCAACAAAGTCTGAGCGCACTCACATCGAGCGCATCAAGAGCATGGACTGCGTTGTTTGCAGATCAGCCGGCCCGAGCGAGGTTCACGAGATCGAGCAGGGGGATGGTTCACTTCAATGCCGCTCTGCCCGGACTGCCATCGCGGCGCACACAACGGCATCCACGGGCAGCGCCGCATCTGGAACGCCATGAAGCTCACAGAGCTTGGGGCGCTAAGCCTGACCATTCAAAAACTCATGGAGCAGCAATGACCCCGCTTCAGATTTCAGTCTTGACCGCTTTGATCGGCTTCGCCGTCGCTGTCGGCGGCGACGTACCCGGCGCCCCGCGCTGGCTGCGCGACGAGCGCACGATCTGGTGCGGCCTGGCGGCCTTCATCGTTGGCATCGTGTTCGCCGTGCTCATCGCTCTGCGCGCCGCGTCTTCGGCTTTGCCGTTTTGAGTGGCTGCCGATCCACCAAGCCCATCCCCTCCGCGAGCACATCGACATGACGATCTCCGCTTATCCGCTCACCTGGCCCACCGGTTGGAAGCGCACGCACCCGTCGCAGCTTGAGCATGGCCGGTTCAACAAGAAGGTCCGCCAAGCCGGCAGCAGCTGGTCGATGGCCCAGGACCTGAGCATTGCCGAGGCTACAGCCCGCGTGCTGGCCGAACTGCAGCGCATGGGCCTGGGCCGCGAAGACGTTGTGATCAGCACGAACCTGGTGCTGCGCCTCGACGGCCTGCCGCGCTCCGACCAGAAGGCGCCAGCCGACCCGGGCGTCGCCGTGTACTGGGAAGACCGCAGAGGCGGGCACAAGGTCATGGCCATCGACCGTTACCACCGCGTGGCCGACAACCTGGCGGCCGTCGCAGCGACGCTGGACGCCATGCGCGCGATCGAGCGCCACGGCGGCGCAGCCATCCTGGACCGGGCTTTCACCGGCTTCACGGCGCTGCCGGCGCCGGCCGCCGCGCGTCACTGGCGCGAGGTGCTGGGCGTGCCCAACACCGTTCAGACCGAGCAGACGCTCAAGGACGCATACCGCCGCGCAGCCAGTGCGGCCCACCCCGACAAGGGCGGCAGCGACAAGGCCATGGCCGAGGTCAACGCCGCCTATGAGCAAGCGAAACAGGAGCTGGGCTATGCCTGACACCACGACCAATTCTCAAGCCCCCCAGCCTGCACAGGCGCCTGAACTCGTCTACAGCACCAGCGGCGAGGACTGGCACCTCGGCGACTTCTCGGAGCTGATCGACGAACTGCACAGCAACGGCGAAGGCCTGGACCTGGCGGGTATGACCTACTGGGTTGGTGAGAAGCGCCAGCGCCCGGCGTCCTGGTACTTCAGCCACAACGTCGGGCTTCTGCTCGACCAGGCGCGCGACCAGGCATGGCAGGACGCCGACGAGATCGCCGACGATTTCTGCAACGACGTGACCGATGAAGCAAAGGCCGAGCTGGATGCCGCCATCAAGGCCCGGGCGGACAAGCACGTCAACGTGAACTTCTGGACCGTCCACAACATCCGCACAGCCACGATTACGCCGGAGGACTTGGCATGACCACCGAAACCCAACCCCCTGATCCTGCACAGCCAAAGCTGGAAGACATCGAGCAGTACCGCATGCAGATGGCCGGCA
>CALMQC010000710.1 GCA_937871895.1 uncultured Roseateles sp.
ACGACATCACGTCGTAGGCGCCGCCGTAGGCCTTGCGGGTGATGACGGTGACCTTCGGCACGGTGCACTCGGCATAGGCGTAGAGCAGCTTGGCGCCGTGCTTGATGATGCCGCCGTACTCCTGGCTGGTGCCGGGCATGAAGCCGGGCACGTCCACGAAGGTGATGACGGGGATGTGGAAGGCATCGCAAAAGCGCACAAAGCGCGCGGCCTTGATGGAGCTCTTGATGTCGAGGCACCCAGCCAGCACCAGCGGCTGGTTGGCGACGATGCCGACCGTCTGCCCTTCCATGCGCGCAAAGCCGGTGACGATGTTCTTGGCGTAGTCGGGCTGCAGCTCGAAGAAGTCGCCGTCGTCCACGGTCTTGAGGATCAGCTCCTTGATGTCATAGGGCTTGTTGGGGTTGTCGGGGACGAGGGTGTCGAGCGAATGGTCGAGGCGTGCGGCGGGGTCACCACTCGGACGGCACGGGGCCTTCTCGCGGTTGGAGAGCGGCAGGTAGTTGAAGAAGCGCCGCAGCATCAAGAGCGCCTCGACGTCGTTCTCGAACGAGAGGTCGGCCACGCCGCTCTTGGTGTTGTGCGTGGTGGCGCCGCCCAGCTCTTCGGCGGTCACTTCCTCGTGGGTCACGGTCTTCACGACCTCGGGGCCGGTGACGAACATGTAGCTGCTGTCCTTCACCATGAAGATGAAGTCCGTCATGGCGGGCGAGTAGACGGCGCCGCCGGCGCAGGGGCCCATGATCATGCTGATCTGCGGCACCACGCCCGAGGCCATCACATTGCGCTGAAAGACTTCGGCATAGCCACCCAAACTGGCCACGCCCTCCTGGATGCGCGCACCGCCCGAGTCATTGAGGCCGATGACCGGAGCGCCCACCTTCATGGCCTGGTCCATCACCTTGCAGATCTTCTCGGCATGCGCCTCGGAGAGCGCGCCGCCAAAGACCGTGAAGTCCTGGCTGAAGGCAAAGGCCAGGCGGCCATTGATCATCCCGTAGCCGGTGACGACGCCATCGCCGGGCACCTTGTTGGCCTCCATGCCGAAGTCCACGCAGCGGTGCTCGACGAACATGTCCCACTCTTCAAAGCTGCCCTCGTCAAACAGCAGCTCCAGGCGCTCGCGAGCGGTCAGCTTGCCCTTGGCGTGCTGGGCGGCGATGCGCTTCTCGCCCCCGCCCTGCCGGGCCCGGGCGCGCTTGGCGTCGAGTTCGCGTTGGATGTCGTGCATGGTTCAGCCCTTGAAGTTGGGGTCGAAGGGGAAGTTGAGTTCGATGCCGTTGCCGGCGGGGTCGGAGAAGAAGAACTGGTGCTGGCGCGTCAGCTCTGAGCGACTGACCTCGAAGGCCACGCCGTGCTGGCGCAGGCGGTCGGCGGTGGCCTCAGGATCGCTCGCGGTGAACGCGGTGTGGTCGAACACGCCTGGCGCGGCCGCTGGCGCGCGCAGCGCCTCGTCCGGCGCCTGTTCGGCCAGGTGCAACACGGGCTGGCCGCCGGCATAGAGCCAGTAGCCCGGCGTGTTGAAGGCGGGGCGGGGCCCGATCTCCAGACCCAGCACGTCGCGATAGAAGTCGCGCAGCACGTCGAGCAGCGCTTTGGGCGCGCGCAGGTTGATGTGATTGAGGCCGTGGATCATTCGGGGTCGTCAAGAAGTTGCACGAGCCGACGAGCGGCGGTGGAGGCGGCGAGGCGGCCAGCGAGGACATCGGCCGTGGCCGCAGGCAGCGCGGCGCGGACGGCGGGGTGGGCGTCAAAGCGCTGACGCAGGGTCTGCTGGATACGCTCCCACATCCAGCTTTGAGCCTGCTGCTGGCGGCGCGTGTCAAAGGCGCCGGTGCGGCGCTGCTGGGCTGCGAAGGTTTGAACCGCCTGCCAGACCTCCTCCAGGCCCTCGCAGCTCAGGCTGCTGGCGCGCAGGGCCTGCGGCTGCCAGGCGTCCGGCTCGCGGTGAGCCAGGCCCATCAAACGCAGTGAGGACGTGATCTGAGCCTGGGCACGGGTGGCGGCAGCGGCATCAATGTCGGCCTTGTGGATCACGACGAGGTCGGCCAGCTCCATCACGCCGCGCTTGATGGCCTGCAGGTCGTCGC
>CALMQC010000711.1 GCA_937871895.1 uncultured Roseateles sp.
CAGCCGCTTGTGCGCCTCCGGCACGCCAACGAGGGCCGCCGAGCCGAAGTGAAGGTGGTACTCGGCCACCATCTCGCCCGACTGCAGCACGGGATCGGTCTCGGCGTGCTGCCTGGCGGTGGCGATGTCGGGCACGGCCATGATGAAGATGCCGCGCCAGCCATCGACGCCGTCCATCGGCCCCGCATAGACCAGCACGCCGTCGTTGGCGAGCCGGCCCATGTTGGCGAAGTGGCCCTTGAACATCGCGTCCCGCTCCGGGCCGGCCGGCATGGGCTTGGGGCCGGTCTTGAGCAGCACAAAAACGTATTTGCGCAGCCCCTGGTCATTGGCGCCCCAGGCCTTGGCGAGGGCCGCGTCATAAACGGGCGCTGGCTGCGCGTGGCCAGCCAGGCTGAGGCAGGACAGGGTCAGGGCAATGAGCAGGCGGCGCATGGGGGGCTCCTGGATCGAGCAGCGCCGATTGTGGACGTGGCAGCGCCTCACGGCCAATTGGCATACCAGGCGCTGAGCACGCGATCAAGCGCCTGCGGAAGGTCCGCCGCCTGCGCACGCGCGGCCGCGCGCAGGGCGGCCGTTTCCAGCCCCTGCTCGGCCAGCTCGCCGGCATGGCCAATCAGCCATTGCTCGATGCGCGCAGCATCGACTTCCAAATGGAACTGCCAAGCCAGGGTGTGCTGCTCCAGCTGGAAGGCCTGATGCGGACACAGCGGCGTGCGGGCCAGCGAGGGCATGCCCGCCGGCAGCTCGAACTGGTCGCCATGCCAGTGCAGCACGGGCTGGGCGCCGAGGGCCGCCAGGGGTGAGGCCAGGCCCTCCGGCGTGAGCTGCAGGGGCGCAAAGCCGATCTCCTTGCGGCCCATCGGCCTCACCCGTGCGCCCAGCGCCCGAGCGATCAGTTGCGCCCCAAGACAGATGCCGAGCAGCGGCCGGCGCGTCGCCAGGCGCTCGCGGATCAAGGCGACCTCGGCCGCGAGGAAGGGATAGCGCGCGTCCTCCTCGGCACCAATGGGGCCGCCAAGCACGGCCAGCAGGTCGACCTGGCCCAGGTCGATAGCGTCGAGCGCATCGACGCCAATGTCGTGATAGCGCACGCGCCAGCCGCGCGCCTCCATCCACGGCGCGATCAGGCCCAGGTCTTCAAAGGCGAGGTGGCGCAGGGCGAGCAGGGTCTTCATGGCCACGCCTCAGAACTGGCCGTCACGCACATAGGGCTGGCTCCAGAGGATGGTCTGTAGCAGCACGGACTTGACCCAGGCGGCGTGCATCTTCTCCACGTCGGCCGCCGAGGCGCCTTTCTTGGCCAGGAAGGGCTTGAGCGTGGTCGTGACGGGGACTGTCAGCGCCGACAGATAGCGCATCGGCACCAGGGGCGTGCTCTGCACACCGTCGGTCTTGTTCTTCTTGGCGGGCGCGTGGCGCAGGGCGATCTCGTGTTGGTAGTCAAGCCAGGCCTGGTCGAAATGGGCGTCTGCGGTGTCGAGGATCCACTGCCCAAAGCGCCTGCGCACGGCGCCCAGATATGCGGCGTCGGGAGCACCGGTCCCCGCGTGCTTGAAGCTGGCCAGCAGCTCGGGCGTGGCGCCCACGAAGCCGTACCAGACATCGAGGATGGCCTCGACCTGGTCGGCCAGGATGTCGCGGCTCTGACGCAGCGCCTGCACGTCGTCGTCGCCCAGCAGCAGGGTGCGCCTGAGGGCGTCAAGCTCCTGCAGGCTGACCGGTGAGCGGGCCAGACCGGGTTGGCCATGGGCGTAGCCGGGGATGCCGGGAGCCGCCGGCGCTGCGGGGGCGGTGGCCAGGGCGGTGGCCCCCGCGAGGGCGGCGGCAAGGTGGCGAGGCGAGAGGGGCATGAGCGGGCTCCAATCAGTGGGTGGAGCCCGCACTGTGGCGGCTCGGTCCGTATCATCGGACGCAATTCGTCCACCAAGCATTGCAGATCGTCCATGAGCACCGCCATCAGCACACCCGACACCGTCGACCGGCTCTCGGCCCTGCTGGAGCGCTTTCGGGTGCGGGCCCACCTCTTCCATGCCGGGCCGCTGTGCGGGGTCACGCATTTCGCGGCGGAGCCAGGGCGGGCCTTCCTGCATGTGCTGCGGCGCGGCGCGATGCGCGTGACCCACCCCGCTCGCAGCGGTGCGCCGCGCAGCCTCATGGTCAACGAACCCACCTTGCTGTTCTACCCGCAGCCGCTGGCACACGACTTCCACAACGCGCCGCAGGAGGGCAGCGACTTCGTCTGCGCCACCCTGGACTTTGACGGCGGCAGCCGCCACCCTCTGGTGCAGGCCCTGCCACCGCTGGTGGCCTTGCCGGTGGCGGCGCTGCCCGACATCGAGCACACGCTTGCGCTGCTGTTTGCCGAAACCGAGCGTGTGCGCTGCGGCCAGCGCCTGCTGGCCAACCGGCTCTTTGAGGTCCTGCTGCTGCAGACCTTGCGTCACCTGCTGGACCATGCCGCCGACCACGGCATGCAGACCGGCCTTCTCTGCGGCCTGGCCCACCCCAAGCTCGCGCGGGCCCTGACGCAGATGCATGAGCGCCCTGGCGCGCCTTGGTCACTCGCGGCACTGGCTGCTGCAGCGGGCATGTCGCGCAGCAGCTTTGCGGCCGAGTTCCGCGCCCAGCTGGGCACCACGCCCGCCGAGTATTTGCTGCGCTGGCGCGTCTCGCTCGCGCAGTCGATGCTGCGCAAGGGCGCCTCGGTCAAGGCGGCGAGCGATGCGCTGGGCTATGCCAGCGCCGCCGCGTTCTCGCGCGCCTTCACGCAGGCCGTGGGGCAATCGCCGCGGGCCTGGTTGGCTGGCTCAGGGGCCTAGGTAGCAGCGGTTGCTGCGCGCGCTTTGCGGCGTGCGACGCGGCCCAGCCACCCCAGGCCGGCCAGCATCAGCCCCCAGGTGCCAGGCTCCGGCACCGCCAGCGGCTGGGTCCAGTCGAGCCCACTCGCCGCAGCCACCGTATAGCCGCTGGTGACGAGGTTGCCATCGAGCACGATGCCGCTCACGCCTTGCACCAGCACGCTATGGCTGAAGTCGAGCGCGGTGGACGACAAGGTGGAAATCGACCCGTAGCTACGCTGGCTGGACTGGGCCCGCGCGTAGATGCCGAGGTCAAAGGCAGTGCCCACCACCACGGGCACACTGAAGGTCCAGTGCCCATCGATGACGCGGCTGGTGTTGGGCCCGCTGCTGGCGCCCCAGGCCACGCGCTGGCGGTCGGTCGTGAAGAGGTCTGAATTGCCGCGGCTGTAGCCCGGGTTGTTGGCGCTGAGTTCCGTCGTGTTCATATAGCCCGTGACCTGGATCTGGCTGGCGCCGGCCGGGCCGCTGGCGCTCACCGTGCCATCGGCACTCATGGACACCAGCATGTAGACGGTCTTGCCCGTCTGGCCCGGCAGGTTGAGCGTCAATCGATCCTCGAAGCCCCCATTCGACGCTGCAATGGCAAAGAAGGCGTTGCCGGGCGAGGTGTTGCTCGACTGCATGTGGATGTGGCCAATGCCGACCGAGCCGCTGCTGGCATTGCTGATGTTGCCGCTGCTGTAGGCGTCAGCGCTGCTGGCCGTGCCGTTGCCGGTGAAGTAGGCCAGCACGCAATGCCCGCTGGCGAAGTCGGCCGTGAAGTCGGTACCGGGTGTGCGCGGCGCGCCGGGCGAGCTGGGCGCCGCACAGGACTGCATGAAGCCCCCGGGACCGACGATGTCCTGATGGCGCGGCGCGGCGTGCAGCGAGGCGGCAACACCGGCGGCCAGCAACGCGGTGGTGCGAGCAAGGGTGAGCGTGGACATGGTGGGGCTCCAGGAAGCTTGATGCCTGGAAAGACGCAACCGGGCCGCCAGAGGGCTCACACCCCCCACATTCAACAGTCGGGGTCAGGCCCGTTTGGGCGCGCCGCGCCCGCGTTCCTCCAGCCAGGCCTTGGCGGTGGAGAAGTGGCCACAGCCGATGAAGGGCCGGGGCGGCTTGAGCGCCGAGAGGGGCGAGGGGTGATTGGCCTTGAGCACCAGGTGGTCCTGCCGGGCTGCCTCGATCAGCGGTGCCTTGGCCTGCGCATAACTGCCCCAGAGCATGAAGACCTTGGGGGCCGGGTCCTCGGCGGCGGCGCGCATCAGCGCGTCGGTGAGCTGCTCCCAGCCCTGACCGGCGTGGCTGGCGGGCTGGCCGTCTTCCACGGTCAGCACGGCATTGAGCAAGAGCGTGCCGCCCTCGGCCCAGCGCACCAGGCTGCCGGTCGGAGGGAAAGGCTTGCCCAGATCGCGCTGGATCTCCTTGAAGATGTTGCGCAGGCTGGGCGGGAAGGGCACGCCCTCGGGCACCGAGAAGGACAGGCCCTCGGCCTGACCGGGCCCGTGGTACGGGTCCTGCCCCAGGATGACGACGCGGGTCTGCGCCAGCGGCGTGAGGCGCA
>CALMQC010000712.1 GCA_937871895.1 uncultured Roseateles sp.
AGGCCCTCAAGAAGGCGCCCACCGAGCGCTACCCCAACGCCCAGGCCCTGGCCGACGACCTGCAGCACTGGCTGGCCCACGAGCCCATCAGCGCCCGCCCCGACAGCCGCTGGTATGTGGCCAGCCGCTTCGTGCGCCGCCACCGCGCCGCCGTGGCGGCGACGAGCGTGGCCCTGCTCGCCCTGGTTAGCCTCACCATCTTCAGCGTCCTTGAAGCCCACCGTGCCGAGCGCGCCGAGCTCCAGGCCGAGGCACGCCGCCAACAATCCGACGACCTGCTGGCCTACATGCTCGGCGACTTTGCCGACAAGCTCCGCCCCATCGGCAAGCTCGACCTGCTCGACAGCATCGGCGGCCGCGCGCTCAAGCACCTCACGGCCGAGGCACCGACGCATGCGGCCGAGCGGCTGAATCGGGCCAAGGCTTTGACGGTGATTGGGGAGGTGCGGGTGACGCGGCGGGAGTTCGACACCGCGCTGGAGGCACTGCGACCTGCCCAAGCTCTATTGGAAGGCGATTCACCCGCAGCGGAGATGGTGGCGGATTGGTACAAGGCCCAGGGGGCCGCCCACTTTTGGGCGGGGCAAGCGGCGTACTTGGCGCGCGATATGGAAGCGGCGGGCCAGAACTGGCGACGGTACTTGGTCTCGGCGGAACGCATGCTGGCGGAACGGCCGACTGCTACCCAAGCGGTATTGGAGGTCTCCTATGCGCGCATCGCATTGGGCAGTCTGGCTCTACGGCTGGGGCGTCTGCCAGAGGCAATCGAGTCGTTCAAGGAGTCCGCTGCCGTGAAACGACGCGCCATGTTGGGCGAGAGTCCTGAGCAACTTGTTGGTATGCGGGCGGAGCTTGCATCCACCTTGAGCTGGTTGGGTCAAAGCTATTTCTATGGAGGGCAGTTGGAGGAAGCAATCGATGCCTGGAGGCAGTCGCTAAGAGAACTTGCCAAGGCGTCGGAAACGAAGGCACCTAGTGCCAACGTGAAGTACACAGAGGCCGTTGTCCGGAATTGGCTCGCGGAAGCTCTGGCCGAAGCAGAACGTTTGGCGGAGGCCAGGCAGGAAGCTGGTCGGTCAACGGCTGCGATGCGCGAACTCATCGAGACCGATTCGAGCAACCGCAGTTGGCAGGTCACGTTCCTTTTGGGGCAGGCCATCGCGCTGGAGATCAGTACGCTCGAGACGCCGCAATTGTTGAAGGCGCTGGATCGCTTCAGTCACGACCTCGGTGAGTTTGAGGCCAAGGCTTCGGTTCGTCGTGTGCACGATCACATTCGTGCGGCTCGTTTGGAGGCACGTCTGACCCGAGGCCCGGCGCGCGAGCGCGCGTTGGGGAAGCTGCGTAGCTTGCGTCTGCGCTTGAACAAGGAGTTGGATGCGAGTCCGGGCCAGATGGGGCCGACGCGTAGCCTGGCGCAGATCGACATGGACCTGTTCCGCTACGAGGACCCGGCGAAGATTCACGAAACCTGTGCGCTGGCCCTGGAAGACGCCAAGCGCATGCAAGCCTGGGTGGGCGTGGATTACGTCGTCACGGCCTACTGGCGCAAGCTGCAGCGTTGCGAAGCCGCCAAGGATTTGAAGCCGAGTGTGGAAGATGCCCGCACTTGGCTAGCCAACTCGAATTGCGGCGTGCTGTGCACTCAGTCGCGGTGATAGGGTCCACAGCCCCACAACCTGCGAGGAGAGCAAGCATGACCGACTACGTGACGACCTACTACGTCAAGGCCAGCGTGGCCACAAATGGCGTGATGGCGAGTTGCAGCTACTTCACCAATCCCAAGTGCACCGACCCAGCAACGCTCCCGCTGTCAGTCTCCATCAGCCAGGGATATTGCGATTTCATCCAGGGCGACGGCTCGGACCTAGTGTTGCTGGGCGCCACCTACAAGACCCTGGGGCACGCTCCTGTCATGACGGATGGCAATTTTGCTGCCGCGACGAATGGAACGGTGACGGTGGTGATGCCCAAGGGCACTGAAGTGACGAAGGGCGTTGTGCTGATCTTCTCGGATCCCGGCAAAGTCGAGACGCTGTACCCCAGTTCGGATCCCACGGTGGTGAACGGTCAGGAGCCCTGAGGCGGGTGCCGTTTCACCTCAACCCATACCCCGTCATCCTCGAATACCGCGTCCGCAGGAAGTCGACCGCCAGCCGGTCGTCGGCCTGCAGGCGTTGGCCGATGTAGAGCTCCTGGCGGCGCTCCGTGATCTGGGTGCGCAGCCGGGCGGCCATGATGTCGAGGGGGCGCAGGCCGGTCAGCTCGGCGCGCTCCACGGCTTCGCACATGCGCGTGAGCGCCTGGGTGCGTAGCCAGGCCAGTTGGGCTTGCACGACGCGCGTGCGGGCCTGCACGATCTGCTCGCACTGCGACAGCCAGTGCTTGAGCGCCGGGGCGGTGCCGCCGAGCACGCGCTCGGGCGATTCACCCGCCGCCAACAGCAGCGCTTCCAGCCGGGGGCGGTGCTCGGCCGCGTAGGCCTCGTTCACTTCCATCATTTGCTGCTCGCGCGCGGCACGCTCGGCGTCGGTTGGCGCGAGGTCGGGGTGCAGGCGCATGGCGGCGCGGCGGTAGAGCGTCTTGAGCGTGGGCGGGGGCAGCTCCACGGTGTCGGCTTCAGGCTCGGGCGGCAGGGCGGGGCGCTCGGGCAAGCTCATCAAGGCCGGCCCGGCGGTGATGCGGGGCGAGGGCGGCGGCGGCTGCAGGGCCTGCGGTAGCACGCCTTGGCGCTGCAGGGCCTCGGCGAGCACGCGGGTGGCGGCGTGGAGTTCGCCTTCCACGGCATCCAGCTCGGCATAGAGGCTGCCAAGCTGTGCGTCGTAGCGCGCCGCAAAGGCGCTCGCGCGCGCGTGCAGGGCGCTGTGGTCTTGCTCCAGGGTGTCCAGGTAGTCGAGCAGCAGTTGCAACTGCTCGCGGCGACGCTGCAGCTCCAGCCGCGTGAGGGGGCGCTGGAGGGGGCCGAGAGAGCCGCGGTCAGCGTGGGTCGCCATGGTGCTGCGATTGTGCGGGCTGGGCTTGCGGGCCTTCAAATGAAATCAGCCCGCCGAAGCGGGCTGATTGCGTAAAAGCCGTCAGGCTTTGTGCGGTCGTGCCTGCGATCAGGGCGCCGAAGCAGCTGAAGCAGCAGCCGGCGCCGCGATGTTGGCGTCCACGCTCGGAGCCACGGCGGCCGGGGCGGAGATGGCGCCGGTGTCTGGCGCGGCTGCGGCCGTGGGCGGCAGGGGCAGCAGGGGCACGATCAAGAGCGCCACGATGTTGATGATCTTGATCAGCGGGTTGACGGCGGGGCCGGCGGTGTCCTTGTAGGGGTCGCCCACGGTGTCGCCGGTGACGGCGGCCTTGTGCGCCTCGGAGCCCTTGTTGTGGGTCACGCCGTTCTCGTCCTTGAAGCCTTCTTCGATCAGCTTCTTGGCGTTGTCCCAGGCGCCGCCGCCGGTGCACATCGAGATGCCGACGAAGAGGCCGGTGACGATGGTGCCCATCAAGAGGCCGCCGAGGGCTGCCGGGCCGAGGATCAGGCCCACCAGGATGGGCGCGACCACGGGCAGCAGCGAGGGGACGATCATTTCCTTGATCGCGGCGGTGGTCAGCATGTCCACGGCCTTGCCGTACTCGGGCTTGGCCGTGCCTTCCATGATGCCCTTGATCTCGCGGAACTGGCGGCGCACTTCAACGACGACCGAGCCCGCAGCGCGGCCCACGGCTTCCATCGCCATGGCGGCAAAGAGGTAGGGGATCAGGCCGCCGATGAAGAGGCCCAAGATGACCTTGTGGTCAGACAGGTCGAAGGACAGGTGCGCACCGCGCGCCTCAAGGGCGTGCGTGTAGTCGGCGAACAGCACGAGGGCCGCGAGGCCGGCGGAGCCGATGGCATAGCCCTTGGTGACGGCCTTGGTGGTGTTGCCCACGGCGTCCAGCGGGTCCGTGATGTCGCGGACGCTGTCGGGCAGGTCGGACATCTCGGCAATGCCGCCGGCGTTGTCGGTGATGGGGCCGTAGGCGTCCAGCGCGACGACGATGCCGGCCATGCTGAGCATGGAGGTGGCCGCCACGGCGATGCCGTAGAGGCCAGCGAGGCTGTAGGCCGAGTAGATGGCAGCGCAGACGAAGAGCACGGGCCAGGCGGTGGACTTCATCGAGACGCCGAGGCCGGCAATGATGTTGGTGCCGTGGCCGGTGGTGGAGGCTTGCGAGACGTGCTTGACCGGGCCGTACTGGGTGCCGGTGTAGTACTCGGTGATCCAGACCATGGCAGCGGTGAGCAGCAGGCCGATCACGCAGGCGCCAAAGAGCGACATCGCCGTGGTGGTGGCGCCGCTTGCCAGTTCGACGGGGCCAGGGAACATCGCCGTGGTGACGAAGTAGAAGGCGATCAGGCTGAGCAGGCCAGCCACGATCAGACCCTTGTAGAGCGCGGGCATCACGTTCTTCATGCCCTCGCTGGCCTTGACGAAGTAGCAGCCGATGATCGAGGCAATGATGGACACGCCGCCCAGCACCAGCGGGTAGACGACGCCAGCCAGCGCCGACGAGCCGCCGATCATCAAGGCGCCCAGGGCCATGGCGGCAATCAGCGTGACGGCGTAGGTCTCGAACAGGTCGGCGGCCATGCCGGCGCAGTCACCGACGTTGTCACCGACGTTGTCGGCGATCACGGCGGGGTTGCGGGGGTCGTCCTCGGGGATGCCGGCCTCGACCTTGCCGACGAGGTCGGCGCCGACGTCAGCACCCTTGGTGAAGATGCCGCCGCCGAGACGGGCAAAGATGGAGATCAGCGAGGAGCCGAAGGCCAGGCCGAGCATGGGCTTGAGCGCCGCGCTGTCATGCCCGCCACCGATGGCGAGGTAGAAGCCGCCCACGCCCAGGAGCCCCAGGCCCACCACCAGCATGCCGGTGATGGCGCCGCCCTTGAAGGCGACGTCGAGTGCCGGGCCGATGCCCTTGGTGGCGGCCTGGGCGGTGCGCACATTGGCGCGCACCGAGATGTTCATGCCGATGAAGCCGCAGATGCCCGAGAGCACGGCGCCGACGACGAAGCCGACGGCCGTCATGGTGCCCAGGCCCGGCACCACCGCAATGGCGATGGCCAGCACCACGCCGACGATGGCGATGGTGCGGTACTGCCGGCCCAGGTAGGCGGCGGCGCCTTGCTGGATGGCGGAGGCAATCTCCTGCATGCGGGCATTGCCCGCGTCCTGGCTCAAGATCCAGCTGCGCTGGATGAAGCCATAAAGCACTGCGGCAACGCCGCAGGCAAGCGCGAAATACAGCGCCGTTTCCGTCGACATGAAAGGGGTCTCCTAACGAGGGTTTAGCGTGCTTCGGTCGGTAACTTGACGAAACCCGACCGGGGGTCCTCTGGCACTGTACCTGGGAGAAACAGGGCCACAGGCCCACGTTTTCCAGTGTCAGAAGACTGAAACTGGGGAAACCTAGAATGCGGGTTTTTCCGTAATCCAACGAGACCCGCGAATGAGCCTTCACAACGTGTCCGCTGGCGCCAAGGCGCCCGATGAGTTCAACGTCATCATCGAGATCCCGATGAACGCCGACCCGGTCAAGTACGAGGTCGACAAGGAGAGCGGAGCGATCTTTGTGGACCGCTTTTTGACGACGCCGATGTATTA
>CALMQC010000713.1 GCA_937871895.1 uncultured Roseateles sp.
ACCCCGGACCTGCGGATTATGATTCCGTCGCTCTAACCGGCTGAGCTAAAGCGCCTAGAGCCCGCCAGTATAGCCGGGCGAATGAGGGTTTTGCAAGGCATGTTCAGTTTCTTCAAGAAGCGTCCCAAGGCCGAAGAGGCCGGCACCCAGGCCCAGGCGGTGCCCGCTGTTGTGCCGGTGGCCGCAGCAACTTCGGCGGCAGCCGCGCCTGTCGCGCAATCCCCTGCATCTGGGCCGGCGGCCGAGGTGGACCTTGCGCCGCGCAAAGGGTGGCTGGATCGCTTGCGCTCGGGCCTGCGCAAGACGGGATCGAGCATCGCCCAGGTCTTCACGGGCGCGCAGATCGACGATGCCTTGTACGAGGAACTTGAGGATGCGCTGCTGCTGGCGGACGCGGGCGTCAAGGCCACGCAATTCTTGCTGGACGACCTGAAGCGGCGGGTGAAGGAGGCCAAGGTGACCGAGCCGCAAGCCGTGCGCCTGTTGCTCGTGGACGCGCTGACCGACCTGCTGCAGCCGCTGGAGAAGCCGCTTGCCGTGGGTGCGGCGACACCGACCGTGGTGATGGTGGTGGGCGTGAACGGAGCTGGCAAGACGACCAGTATTGGCAAGCTGACGCGCCATCTGGCGGCGGCCGAGCAGCGCGTGTTGCTGGCGGCGGCGGACACCTTTCGCGCCGCGGCGCGTGAGCAACTGGGGGTCTGGGCCGATCGCGCGCAGGTTGAGATCGTCAGCCAGGAAGGCGGCGACCCAGCGGCGGTGAGCTTTGACGCGGTGAATGCAGGCAGGGCGCGCGGGGCAGACGTGGTCATTGCCGACACCGCCGGCCGTTTGCCGACGCAGCTGCATTTGATGGAAGAGCTGAAGAAGATCCGCCGCGTGATCGGCAAAGCCATGGATGGCGCGCCCCACGAGGTGCTGCTCGTGGTGGACGGCAATACGGGGCAGAACGCACTCACCCAGGTCAAGGCCTTTGACGAGGCGCTGGGCTTGACGGGTCTTGTCGTGACCAAGCTGGACGGCACGGCCAAGGGCGGTGTGCTGGCCGCGATCGCGCGGGAGCGCCCGATACCGGTCTACTTCATCGGCGTTGGCGAGAAGCTCGAAGACCTGGAGACCTTCAGCGCCCGCGAGTTCGCCCGCGCCTTGCTCGAGTAGCGCGCACAGCCTGGCGGCAGGCGCTTAACGCTCAGTGGGCGTGCGGCGCGTCCACGTAACTGGCATCTGCCGTGGTCTTGGGAAAGACCCGGTCGCACAGGCGCTGCCGGTCTTCGGTGGTCCAGTCGCGCTGCCACTCGGCCACGGTCAGGCCTGAGGCTTCCAGGACGCGTAGTAGGCGGTCACGCTTGCGAATCAGGCGCGCATCGTCGTCGGACGTCGGCATCAGGACCACCGAGCGCACATAGCCATGCTCGTCGCACAGCACGAAGTCCACAGTGAGCAGGCCTGTGCGCGACAACCACTCGCGGTAGGAGTGCTGCTTGGGCACCTTGACCACTTTGAAGAGCGGCACGTGCGTCAGGAGATAGCCCTTGGGGTGCTCCAGGGCGAGCACTTGGCTGAGGTGCTTGTGGGCGATGCGTTCGGCGCTGGCCAGCACGCGTGTGGGCGAGGGCGGCCACAGCAGCACTGTGTCGGTGGCGTCGGCGTGACCGGAGCGGCTGATGGTGAAGTTGTTGAGCCAGGCGCCGACGGCGCGGGGGAGGTTGAGGTTCAGCATGCGCAAGACGGTAGCGACCCAGCGCTTGCGGCGCCATGCTCGGCGCTCCCTCGTCCTTGGGGGGCAAGTGTGAGGACTTGTATCCCCGGG
>CALMQC010000714.1 GCA_937871895.1 uncultured Roseateles sp.
CCACACTGATTCCTCTTCAGACCCTCTCCCGCCATGACTACCGACGACAAGAAAAGCCGCGTCAAGCTGCGCTCCGCCGAATGGTTCGGCACCCAGGACAAGAACGGTTTCATGTACCGCTCCTGGATGAAGAACCAAGGCATCCCCGACCATGAGTTCCAGGGCAAGCCCATCATCGGCATCTGCAACACCTGGAGCGAGCTGACGCCCTGCAACGCGCACTTCCGCAAGCTGGCCGAGCACGTCAAAAAGGGCATCCTCGAAGCCGGCGGATGGCCCGTCGAGTTCCCGGTGTTCTCCAACGGCGAGTCCAACCTCCGCCCCACCGCCATGCTGACGCGCAACCTCGCCAGCATGGACGTGGAGGAATCCATTCGCGGCAACCCCATCGACGCCGTCGTGCTGCTGGTGGGCTGCGACAAGACCACCCCCGCCCTCCTGATGGGCGCTGCCAGCTGCGATGTGCCCGCGCTGTGCGTGACCGGCGGCCCCATGCTCAATGGCAAGCTCGGTGGCAAGGACATCGGCTCCGGCACCGCCGTCTGGCAGTTGCACGAGCAGGTCAAGGCCGGCCAGATCACCATGCACGACTTCCTGGCCGCCGAGGCCGGCCACTCGCGCTCGGCCGGCTCCTGCAACACCATGGGCACCGCTTCCACCATGGCCTGCATGGCCGAGTCGCTCGGCGTCTCGCTGCCGCACAACGCCGCCATCCCGGCCGTCGATGCGCGCCGCTACGTGCTCGCGCACCTGTCCGGCATGCGCATCGTCGAGATGGTCTGGGAAGACCTGCGCCTGTCCAAGGTCCTCACCAAGCAAGCCTTCGAGAACGCCATCCGCGTCAACGCCGCCATCGGCGGCTCGACGAATGCCGTCATCCACTACAAGGCCATCGCCGGCCGCATCGGCGTGGACCTGGAGCTGGAAGACTGGAGCCGCATGGGCAAAGGCACGCCCACCCTCGTGGACCTCAAGCCCTCGGGCCGCTTCCTGATGGAAGAGTTCTATTACGCCGGCGGCCTGCCCGGTGTGATTCGCCGCCTGGGCGATGCCGGCCTGCTGCCCCATCCCGAGGCGCTCACCGTCAACGGCAAGAGCCTGTGGGAGAACTGCAAGGACGCGCCGATCTACAGCGACGAGGTCATCCGCCCGCTGGACAAGCCGCTGATCGCCGACGGCGGCATCTGCATCCTGCGCGGCAACCTCGCGCCGCGCGGTGCCGTGCTCAAGCCCTCGGCCGCCACGCCCGAGCTGATGAAGCACCGCGGCCGCGCCGTCGTGTTCGAGAACTTCGAGGACTACAAGGCCCGCATCAACGACCCGGCGCTCGATGTGGACGCCAGCTCCATCCTCGTGATGAAGAACTGCGGCCCCAAGGGCTACCCCGGCATGGCCGAGGTCGGCAATATGGGCCTGCCGCCGAAACTGCTGGCCGCCGGCGTGACCGACATGGTCCGCATCTCCGACGCCCGCATGAGCGGCACCGCCTACGGCACCGTGGTGCTGCACGTGGCGCCTGAGGCCCGCGCGGGCGGCCCGCTCGCCATCGTCCGCGAGGGCGACTACATCGAGCTCGACTGCGCCGCCGGCCGTCTGCACCTCGACGTGCCCCAAGCCGAGATCGAGGCCCGCCTCGCCGTGTGGCAATCGCAGCAGACCACCGACCCCGCCGACGCCAGCGGCTATCGTCATCTCTACGTCGAACGTGTGCTGCAGGCTGATGAAGGCTGCGACTTCGACTTCCTGCGCGGCTGCCGTGGTTCGGCCGTGCCCCGCCATTCACACTAGTCTGAAAGCCAAAGTCAACCACAGAGGCACAGAGGCACAGAGGAATTCCAGGAGAGCACTGCTCAGTGCCTCTGTGCCTCTGTGGTTGCATTACTGAATTCATCTCATCCAGCGCGTGTCGCGCACCGAAAAAACTCCGACATGACCATGACCTCCACCATCGACGGCAGTTCCCTCATCGGCGGCGTGCCGGTGCGCGGCGCTGGCAAGACCTTCCAGGCCTTCAACCCCAGTGCCAACGCGCCGCTGGAGCCCGCCTTCTACGCCGTGACGCCCGACCAGGTGCGTGAAGCCTGCGCCCTCGCCGGCCAGGCCTTTGACACCTACCGGGCCACGTCTGACGCGCAGCGCGCCGACTTCCTCGACGGCATCGCCGCGCAGATCATGGCCATCGGCGACGCGCTGATCGAGCGCGCGATGGCCGAGACCGGCCTGCCGCGCGTGCGCCTGGAGGGCGAGCGTGGTCGCACCTGCAACCAGCTCAAGCTCTTTGCGACGCTGCTGCGTGAAGGCTCCTGGCAAGACCCGCGCATCGACACGCCCTTGCCCGAGCGCACGCCGCCGCGCCCCGAGCTGCGCCTGCGCTTCATCGGCGTCGGCCCCGTGGCCGTCTTCGGCGCCAGCAACTTCCCGCTGGCCTTCTCGGTCGCGGGGGGTGACACGGCCTCGGCCCTGGCTGCGGGCTGCCCGGTCGTCGTCAAGGCCCACTCGGCCCACCCCGGCACGTCGGAACTCGTCGGCCGCGCGGTTTGCGAGGCGGTGCGTCAGGCTGGCTTGCCCGCAGGTGTGTTCGCCATGCTGGCCGGCAGCGGCCATGGCATCGGCGAGACGCTCGTGACCCACCCGGCCATCCAGGCCGTCGGCTTCACCGGCTCGCGCGGCGGCGGCACGGCGCTGATGGCCGCTTGCGCCGCACGCCCGCAGCCCATCCCGGTCTATGCCGAGATGAGCAGCATCAACCCCGTGGTCCTGCTGCCCGGTGCCCTCAAGGCACGCGGGGCTGACATCGCCGCGGGCTTTGCCACCTCGCTGACCATGGGTGTCGGCCAGTTCTGCACCAACCCCGGCCTGGTGCTCGGCCTTGCCAGCCCCGAGCTGGACGCCTTCGCCGCCGCTGCGGCGGCGGCCCTCGCGCCGCTGCCGGCGGGCACCATGCTCA
>CALMQC010000715.1 GCA_937871895.1 uncultured Roseateles sp.
GAGAATGGCTCGATGATCATGCAGGTATCCGGTCAGGGGCGGGGCGGCGAGCGGGCATGTCGGTAGGCAGGGGCAGGCAAAGGCGGGGCGCGAAGTGCGCGCAATGTATCAAACAATCAAGCGACTGCTTGAATATTTGGTTCGTGCAGATTGGGGGGTGTCAAAGGGCACTCCGGCTGCGGGTCGCCCCATGCTCAGCGCGCGCTTGGGTGCCGGGGCTTGTCACCATAACAAACGAGGGCACCCGAAATTGACAGCAGGCTGCGCAGATCGCTTTCGCGGGGCTCTGCCGGGGCGCTTCCCGGTTTTGCGCATGAGGATCTCTGAATCGCTTCGTTTGCCGTGTGGAAGCAGGCTCCTAAGCTGAAGGCACTGTTTCAAAACCAGCAGCGCCTCAGCAGCTCGAACCCGTCATGAAGCTTGTCAGCATCTCCGGCAGCCCGTCTGCCCACTCACGCTCCCACTGGCTGCTGGCGCTTGCGGCCGAGCGGCTGGGGTCCCGGCCGACCCGGGCCGGCGTGATCGCCGTGCGCGATCTGCCCCCTGAGGCGCTGCTGAGCGCGGATGTGCACGCGCCGTCCATCGCCGCCGCCGTGCAGCAGGTGCTGGAGGCCGACGTGGTGCTGGTCTCGACGCCCATCTACAAGGCCGCCTACAGCGGCTTGCTCAAGACCTTCCTCGACCTGCTGCCGCAGGACGCGCTGCGGGATAAGCGCGTGCTGCCCCTGGCCACCGGCGGCAGTGCCGGCCACCTGCTGGCGCTGGACTACGCGCTGCGCCCGGTGCTGAACGCGCTGGGCGCGCGCCAGATCGCCGACGGCGTATTTGCCACCGACGCGCAGTTGGCGCGAGGCGCGGGCAGCAGTTTTGTGGCCGACCCCGAGTTGCTGGCCCGCCTGGACGCTGCGGTGGCGGGGCTGCTCGCCCTGACGTCCCAAACCCAGCCCGGCTGACCACCAGGCAGCCGCCGTCTTCCATCGCCTGCTGTACCTCGCGGTGCCCACCTGGGCTGCCGTGTGGCTTTTGTCGTCCCGTCGTTTCCAACCTCACCACTTTTGCCAGCGAACCAGCCACCATGAATGCAAGCCTCCTGTCCCGTCGTCTCGCCCTGGCGAGCCTCGTTGCCCTGTCGGCCTGGGCCGGCAGCGCCGCTGCCCAGAGCGGCGAGCTGCTGCGCATCGGCTTCCAGAAGTCCGCCAGCCTGCTGACCCTGCAAAAGGCGCAGGGCACGCTGGAGAAACGCCTCGCGCCGCTGGGCGTGGGGGTGAAGTGGGTCGAGTTCCCGGCCGGCCCGCAGCTGCTGGAAGGGCTGAACGTGGGCAGCGTCGATGTGGGCTTCGTCGGCGAGGCGCCGCCCATCTTTGCCCAGGCCGCAGGGGCCAACTTCGTCTACATCGGCTACGACCCGGCTGCGCCCGAGGCCGAAGCCATCGTGGTGCCCAAGGACTCGCCGATCAAGTCGGTTGCCGAGTTGCGCGGCAAGAAGGTGGCGCTCAACAAGGGCAGCAATGTGCACTTCCTGCTCGTCAAGGCACTTGAAAAGGCCGGGCTGAAGTACGCCGACATCCAGCCCGTCTTCCTGCCGCCGGCCGATGCGCGCGCGGCCTTCGAGCGTGGCGCCGTGGATGCCTGGGTGATCTGGGACCCCTTCCTCGCCGCCGTGGAGAAGCAGACCGGCGCGCGCATCCTGGCCGATGGCCGAGGCACGGTGAACAACTTTGCCTACTACCTGGCCGAGCGCGGCTATGCGCAGAAGAAGCCCCAGGTCATCCAGGCGCTGTTTGACGACAGCACCGAGCGCGCCCAATGGCTGCGAGCCAACTTCACGCAGGCCGTGGCCTTGATCGCGCCGCTGCAGGGCCTGGAGCCCGAGGTCGTGACCCAGAGCCTGCGCCGCTACCAGTTTGGCGTGAAGCCGGTGACGGCGGCCATCGCCGCCGAGCAGCAGAAGATCGCCGACGCCTTCTTCGAGCTCAAGCTGATCCCCAAGGCCATCCGCATCGCTGACGCGCTGCCGACCGGCACACGCTGAAGGCCTGGCGATGACGACACACACCAAGTTCTGGTCACGCCGCCGCTGGGCGGGCGCCCTGGCCAGCCTGATCGCCGCGCCGGCATGGGCCCAGAGCCTGGGCCTCACCGAGTTCCGCGTCGGTTTCCAAAAGGGCAGCTTCAACCTCGCCTTGCTCAAGAGCCTCGGCCTGCTGGACAAGCACCTGCCCGGCGTGGCGCTGAAGTGGGTGGAGTTCCCCGCCGGACCGCAGCTGCTGGAGGCCCTGGCCGTGGGCAGCGTGGACTTTGGCGGCGTGGGCGATTCGCCGCCCGTGTTTGCGCAGGCTGCTGGCAAGGACCTCTTCTACGTAGGCGCCGAGCCCCCGAAGCCCGACAGCTCGGCCGTGCTGGTGCGCAAGGACAGCCCTCTCAAGACCCTGGCCGAGCTGCGTGGCCGTCGCGTGGCCGTGCAGCGCGGCAGCAGTGCGCACTACCTGCTGGTGCGCGCCGTCAAGAAGGGGGGCCTGCAGTGGGCCGACATTCAGCCCATCTACCTGGCCCCGGCTGACGCGCGCGCCGCCTTCGAGCGCGGCTCGGTCGATGCCTGGGCCGTGTGGGACCCCTACTACGCCGCTGCCGAGATTGATGGCGCCGCGCGCCCGCTGGCCACGAGCCGGGGCCTGACCAACAACAACACCTTCTATCTGGCCTCGCGCGCCCTGACGGCCAATGAGCCCGCCCTGCGTGCCGCGTTCAAGGCGCTGACGGAGACCGACGCCTGGGTGCAGTCGCACCGCAAGGAGGCTGCCGAGCGCTTTGCCGACTTTGCCGGCTTGGGCCTCGCGACCGTGCACCGCGTGCTGGAGCGCCGCCAGCCCGCGCCCGTGGCGCCATTGACGCCCGACCTGGTGGCCGACCAGCAGCAGGTGGCCGATGCCTTTGCCGAGCTGAACCTGATCCCCAAACCCATCCGCGTGGCCGACATCGTCTGGCGTCCCGGCCGCTGACTTTCAATCCAGGAGACCCGCCCCATGTCGCAGCCGCAACAGAACCTCAAGATCCTCTGGTTCATCCCCACCCATGGTGACAGCCGCTACCTCGGCACCAGCCGGGGCGGTCGTCAGGCCGACCTGGCCTATTTCAAGCAGATCGCCGTGGCGGCTGACTCGCTCGGCTACGAGGGGGTGCTCATCCCCACCGGTCGCTCCTGCGAGGACCCCTGGACGGTCGCGGCCAGCCTGATCGACGCGACGCGGCGGCTCAAGTTCCTCGTGGCCCTGCGGCCCGGGCTGATCACGCCCTCGCAGTACGCGCGCATCACGGCCACGTTTGACCGCCTCTCCGGCGGGCGGCTGCTGCTCAACCTCGTGACCGGCGGCGATGCCGAGGAGCTGGAAGGCGACGGCCTCTTCCTGCCGCATGCCGATCGCTACCGGCTCTCCAGCGAGTTCCTGACCATCTGGCGCGAGATCGTCTCGCGCAGCCACCAAGGCGAGGGCTTCGATCACGACGGCGAGCTCCTCAAGGTCAAGGGCGCCAAGCTGCTTTACCCGCCGGTGCAGGCGCCCTACCCGCCGCTGTTCTTTGGCGGCTCGTCGCCCGAGGCCCACGAGCTGGCCGCCGCGCAGCTGGACACCTACCTCACCTGGGGCGAGCCGCCCGCGGCCGTTGCCGAAAAGATCGCTGACGTGCGCGAGCGTGCCGCCAAGCATGGCCGCACGTTGAGTTACGGCATCCGGCTGCACGTCATCGTGCGCGAGACCGAGGAGCAGGCCTGGGCCGCCGCCGCCGAGCTGGTGCAGCACCTGGACCCCGCCACCGTCGCCGCAGCGCAAAAGCGCTTTGCGCAGATGGACAGCGTCGGCCAGCGCCGCATGGCCGAGCTGCACAAGGGCGCCTTTGACCCGAGCGACATCCGCAAGGGCCTGGAGGTGGCGCCCAATCTGTGGGCGGGCGTGGGCCTGGTGCGTGGCGGTGCCGGCACGGCCCTGGTCGGCAACCCCGAGCAGGTGGCCGCGCGCATCAAGGAGTACGCCGACCTCGGGCTTGAATACTTCGTGCTCTCGGGCTACCCGCACCTGGAAGAGGCCTACCGTTTTGCCGAGCTCGTTTTCCCGCTGCTGCCGCTGGCAGTGCGCGAGAAGCTC
>CALMQC010000716.1 GCA_937871895.1 uncultured Roseateles sp.
ACCGCTGGCGCAGCAGATGCCTCAGTTGATTGCCGGTGCCGATGCCGGCCTGCGGCGGCGCTATGTGCAGTTGGTGACGGACCAGCTCAAGGCACTGCGCACACCGGCTGAGCGCAATGGCCGCCCCGGCTGCCGCGACCTGTTGGACGGCCGACTCGCGGCCCGCCCGACGCTGCCCATGCCCTTGCAGGTGCGTGAAAGCCAATGGCTGCTGGACGCCGCCCAGTCCCCGCCGCCGCGCTGGCTGCCTCGCCCGCCCAATGCCATTGAGACCGAGGTGCTGGCGCGCTCGATGGGCGCAAGCGCCCTGGGCGCGTTGGCCCAACTGTGGCGCGACACCCCCGCCACGGCCGCCACGCCCAATGCCAGCTGCGAGCCGGTGATTGCGCTGCTGGACCGCGTGCAATCCCAACCGCCAGCCCGCCGCGAGTTGGCCGAGCGCCTGCTCTTCCACGGCGCCCACTGAGGGGCAGGGCTACACCGCGCGGGTTGACGGCATGCTGGCTTCGCGGGCCGTGGCGGGCTCGCTGCCCCGGGCCAGCGCATGCCGGAGTTCTTCGACAACGACAAAGGCCACGGCCGTGTCCCGCTCGTCGCTGATGCTCACCTGCGCGCGCAGGCTGCGGTCGGCAAACCACTGCGCCAGCTCGCCGTGCAGCACAAACTCGGGCTTGCCGATGGGGCCGTTCAGCAGCTCGCAGGCATGCCAGCTCATGGGCGCGCGCAGGCCCAGGCCAATGGCTTTGGAGAACGCTTCCTTGGCGGCGAAACGCGTGGCCAGATAGGCCGTGCCACGCAGCTCGGCACGCGTGCGGCGCTCCTGAAAGACACGCAGCTCCTGGGGGCCCAGCACCTTCTGCGCAAAACGGTCACCACGCCGCGCCAGCGCATCAGCCACGCGGCGGATGTCGCAGATGTCGGTGCCGATGCCAAAGATCATCGGGCGGCCTCCGGGCGGTAGGCGTCGGCAATGACGCGCAGATAGGCCTTGACGGTTTCGGCATAGCCGAGCTCCAGCGCGTCGGCAATCAGCGCATGGCCGATAGAGACCTCCTGCACGCCGGGCACGGCGCGCAGGAAGGCGGTGAGGTTGTCGCGGTTGAGGTCGTGGCCGGCGTTGACGCCGAGGCCCTCGCGCAAAGCAGCCTTGGCGGTGGCGGCGAACGCCGCCAACACCTCCGGCCCGCGCGGCGTGCCAAAACTGCTGGCAAAGCTCTCGGTGTAGAGCTCGATGCGCTCCGCCCCGAGCGCGGCCACATGGGGCATGGCGGCCGGATCTGGGTCCATGAAGAGGCTGACACGCACGCCCAAGGATCTCGCCTCTTCGATCAAGGGACGCAGGCGCTCGGCATCCTGCGGCAGAGTCCAGCCGTGGTCGGAGGTGAACTGGTCTTCGGCATCGGGCACGAAGGTGACCTGGTGCGGGCGGATGCTGCGCACGAAGTCCATCAGGTTCTGCGTCGGGTTGCCCTCGATGTTGAACTCGATGTGGGGCCAGTCCTTGAGCAAGGCCGCGAGTTCATGGACGTCACTCGGGCGGATGTGGCGCGCATCGGGCCGGGGGTGCACGGTGATGCCTTGGGCGCCCGCCATCAGGCATTGCTCGGCCGCGCGCAGCACGCTGGGGATGCCGAGGTGACGTGTGTTGCGCAGCAGCGCAACCTTGTTGACGTTGACGGACAGGGCGCAACTGGCGGCGGCTGGAGCGAGCGGGTTCATGCGGGGCGGGGATGTGGACGCTCAAGTGTCGAGCAACTTCTGCACATCCACCAGCAGGGCGCGGGTGCGCAAGGCCTGATGGCCGAGGTGATGGTGCAGCAAGCCGCGCAGTGCGGACTTCAGCAAAGGTAACTCTGCCGCACAAGCGGCGCGCAGGGCATCGCCGCTGCCATGCAGCAGCGCGGCTTGAAGGCGGATCAGCGTATCGCCGCGCAGCGCGCCGCTGTCGTGGCTGGCGGGCACCAGGCCACCGTCGGCTGACAGCTGATAGCGACTGGCCGGGTCGAGCGCGCGCTGCGTGGCGGTGACGACGCTGAGGTCAGGCAACAGGCCCAGCTCGGCCAGCAGCCGCAACTCGAAGGCGCGCAGCGCCGCGGTGTCGTCGCGCTGCGCCAAGGCAGCGAGCGTGTCCGCGTAGGCGTCGAAGAGCTGAGGGTGCGGGTCGTGCCGGGCGAGCAGCTTCATCAACAGCTCGTTCAGGTAGTAGCCAGAGAACAGGCCGGCCCCACCGGGCAGGGTGTTGCCGCCGGCCCATTCGGCACCGCGCAGGGTCTGCACCTCGCCGCCCTCGGTCAGCGTGGGCTTGGAGAGGCTGACCTGGATGCGTTGCAGCGGCAACAGGACGGCGCGCAGCTGCGAGTAGGGACGTTTGGCGCCCTTGGCCGCGACCGCCACGCGGCCGGACTCGCGCGTGAAGAGG
>CALMQC010000717.1 GCA_937871895.1 uncultured Roseateles sp.
TGCCAAGCGGCCTCCACGGCCTCGGCCATCGAGGGGGCGGCGTGGCTGGGCAGCCCCGCGGCCAAAGCCAGCGTGATCAGCAAGCGCTTCACTTCACGATCACCTTGCCCACCATGCCGGCCTCGAAGTGGCCGGGCAGCAGGCAGCCGTACTGGAACTCGCCCGGCTGGGTGAACTGCCACACCACCTCGCCCTGCTTGCCGGGCTTGACGTGGACCATGCTGGGGTCGTCGCCATGGTCCATGTCGGGGTGCTGGCGCATCACTTCGGCGTGCTTGCGCAGCTGCTCGGGCGTGCCCAGCACCAGCTCATGCAGCAGCTTGCCCTTGTTGCGGATGACGAGGCGCACCGTCTCGCCCTGCTTCACGCTGATCTCGGCGGGCGTGTAGCGCATGTCATCGCCCATGCCGATGGCAATGGTGCGGCGGGCCTTGGCCGGGTCGCCCTGGCGGCCGAAGGGGGTCTCGACGACCTGGGCGGGGTCGTACTTCTTGGGGGCGGCGTGGCTGTGCTTGTCGTGCGCCTGGGCGGGCACCGCAGCAGCCAGCAGCGCTGCCAATGCGGCAGCGAGCGCGATTCGATGAATCATGGAAAACCTCGAAGAGGAGCCTCGGGGCCGCTTGCGCGGCGGGACACAGAACATCGCCGCGCCAGCATCGGCGCGGTGCCTGGGTCAGGCGCGTCGAGGGGGGCGGTCCAGGCCCTCGGCCAGGTGGCGAGGGGCAGGCGCGAGCAGCGGCGGGTAACGCAGCGGCGTGGCCGCCGTGGGGGTCAGCAAGGCCGGCGGCGGGCCGAAGAGCGGCGTGGCCAGGGTGCAGGCACTGCAGTGGTCGCAGTGAGAGGCCGAATGCGCGGCCGAGCCAGCGGCGTGGTGGCAGGGTGCCTGCATCTCGGCGTCACCCGGCTCGGCGTCCATCGCACTGTCATGCGCCAACACCAGCGCCGCCATGTGGCACGGCGTCTCCGAGCCCGGCAGGCTCGTGGCCAGCGCGCTGCGCAGCGGCAGCAGCACGGCCATCAGGCACAGCAGCAGGAGACGGAGTGTCGGCTTCACGGGTGGCAGCCTAGCAGGGATCGAGGCGCCAGGCTTGGCAAGACTGCGCATCCCCGGTCCTTACTGCCGGGACGACCAGAAGATGCTGATTTCAGGCCGCATGCGGGATTCCTCTAAGGTGCGCAAGCCGTCGCTGGGCCAGTAGGAATCGGTCCGCAGCGTCTGGCCTGGCAGGCTGGAGGCCTTGAGCGCGAGCTGCTGCTTGAGGCTGAAGGACCAAGTGCCCGAGAGGCTCCAGGCGCGCTTCACGCTCACGTGGCGAAGCATGCCGGCAGCGTCCTGCCACCAGTTGGAGGGATGCAGCAGGCCATCAATCCGCCATTCGAGCGGCATGCCTTGCGCTACGTACTTGGCGCTGAGCCGCGCAGAGAAGGGCGTTTGATCAGGCAGACGGTTGTAGGGGCCGGGCACGGTGGAGACGGTGGAACCCGCCCAGTTGAGCGCGCCCGTGAGCTCCAGCGACTTCGGGACCTCGGCCCACCAGTCGCGCGGCACGAGTGAAACGCCGACGTTGACGGCATGCGAGCGCGCACGGCCGAGGTTGACGGGGCGCGTCACCCAGCGCTGCTCGGTGGACCAAAGCACCGACTCCAGCCGGGTCACGTCACCGATGAGCTGATCGATCCATCGCACCGCCAGGCCCAGGGAGACGGCGCTGTGCTCGCGTACGTTGGACTCCAGCGTCAGGTCCAGGCCCCAGGAGCGCTCGGGCTGCAAGGCCGGGTTGCCGGCCCGGTCGGGCGCCTGGGGGCGGCTGCCGCCGCAGGCCTCGCGGCTCTGGCAGGGCGTGGTGGGGTCGAGCCGAGGGCGAACGTTCAAGCGCTGCGCCGGTGGCAGCTTGTAGCCGCGCGACAGGCTAAGCGTTAGCGCATGGTTGCCCTCCTCGCCCGGCATCCAGGTGACGCTCAGGCTGGGCGCCAGCAGTCGCAACTGGGCTTTTGACTGCGCCGCACCCTCGTCCAGGCGGTTGAGGCGGTTCACGCCGCGCAGACCAAGCTTCAGGCTCAGGTCCTCGTTGACCGGCCAGTCGTCCTGCAGCCAGGCGCCCAGGTCCTGGCTGCGCGCGGTGGCCGTGGGGCTGAAGAGACGGTCGATGAATGAGGCCTCCAGCCCGTCTGCGGTCGTCAGGTGCTGGCGCTTGCGCTCGTGCTGCGCCTCCAGGCCCGTTTGCAGCTTGTGGTCGCCCAACACCCAGCCGCGCCGCACCAGGCGCACGCTGGCATGGGTGCGCCGGTTGCGCTCCTGGTTTGTCAAGGCCTGCTCCGGCTCGGTGCCCCAGCGGGCCACGCCACTGGTCTCTAGCAAGCTGTGGTCGCGGGTCAGTACCGCCCGCAGTGCCCAGACGCCGCCTTGCTCGGTAGGGCGCTCCCAGTCAAGGCTCTGACTGAAGCTGGGCGAGGTGCGCCAGCGCCAGCGCGAAATGCTCTCGCTGGGCCGCACCAGAGCCGCGCCGAGGTTGCTGTCCGGCATGCCCAGGGTGTGCGTGCTGTTGCCGACATCGGCACTCAACAGGTCGGTCGAGAGCTGAAGCGTCTCTTCTTTGTCAAGCTGGAAGCCAGTGCGCAGCGAGAGGTTGAGATTGTCGTGATGGCCCTGGCTGAGCGAGGTCGAGCGCCAGGCCGGCGCACCGCCTAGCTCGCCCGCCCACTCCTGAAGCGCGCTGCGCTCCACCGTCCGGCTGCGCAGGCCGTTGGCGGCGAGGCTGAGGCTGCGCCCCGTGTCTGCATCCTTCCAAACCGTCTGTCCACTCACACGGGCACTTTGGTTGTAGGCCGGCGCGCCCAGCTCCGCCGACCAATCCAGCGGCAACGCGCGGCGCTGCGAACGCCGCACCACATTGATGGTGCCGGCAATGGCACCCAGGCCCGTATCCGCCGAGCTGCCCCGAACGATCTCGATGCGCTCCACCTGCGCCGGAGGCAGGCTCAGCGGGTTCAGCCCCAGCGGCGGTGGATCACCGTCCAGCAGCACCTCGGTGTATCCCGGCAGTCCCATCAGACCGATGCGCCCGTTGGCCGACACCGACACCGCCGGGTCACGCAGCAGTACCTCACGAACGGTCGCCACATTGCTGCGCGCCAGCAGGCCCCGCCCCAGGACTAACTTGCCCGCGACGACCGACCGTTCGCCTGCGGCCTGACCGGCGATCTCGACCTTGTCGAGTGGCTGGGGTTGGACTTCTTGCGCAGCGCAAGCGGTTGCGCTCGTCAAGGTGGCCGCCCACACCAGCGCCAGACCGAGGCGAAGCTTCAAGCCCACGGCCTGGGCAGCCATGGCCCCTTGAAGGGCCAGCTCACTTCGTCGATGCCGCAGATGCGGCCGACGCAGCCGGTTCCGACGCTTTGGCGGCGCGCGCTACTGCGCCCTGCGTGGCACCAGCCTCAAAGGCGGCTCGCGCTTCGGCCCCGTCCTTCGCGGTCATTGCCTTGCTCACGCGGCGTGGCTTGTCGTCCATGCCTTCGCAGATGTGACTGCACCGAGCATCGCCCTTGCCAAACACCTCTTCGCACTTCGACTTGCAGGTGGCCGACATCGCGGACCCGCAGGGGCTGAGCAAGCCGGCCAGCAAGGTCATCAGCAACGCTCGTTTCATGGTTCTACCTCTTGATTTTCATTCCCTGTGCCGGCGCGCATCTGCCGCGCGGACGCGCTGCGGCATCGCCGTCAGCGCCGGGGCAATATAGCCAGCTTGCCCCGCTGCTGTGGGAGCCCTCATGTCCTTCAATCGGGGGTCACTGGTCGGTCACCCGGCCAGACGAATCAAGCGGGATCCAACCGCCGCGCTCGTGCGAGCCGCCAGTGGTCGGCCGGGTCCGTGAACACGTCCTCGGGCGTGGTGCCTGTGGGCTGCTGGTGCGTGGGGTCGATGGCGATGCGCTTGTCGAAGACGTAGCACTCGCCCTGCCAGTCGGCGGCGGCGTCGGGCATGGCCTCGAAGAAGTTCAGGATGCCGCCGTCGAGCTGGGCCACCGTCAGGCCTTGGGCCTGCATCCAGGCGGCCGTCTTCTCGCAGCGGATGCCGCCGGTGCAGTACATGGCCACGGTCTTGCCGGCCCAGGCCTCGCGGTGGGCTTCGACGTAGGCCGGGAAGTCGCGGAAGTGCGCGACGCCAGGGTCGATGGCGCCCCGGAAGCGGCCGAGCTTCCACTCGAAGCTGTTGCGGTTGTCGATGACGACGGTGTTGGGGTCGTCGAGCAGCGCGCGCCACTGCTGGGGCGAGACATGCGTGTCGGGACCATCCTGCAGGCCGCTGACGCCCTCGACGCCAAAGGCCACGATCTCGGGTTTGACGTGGACCTTGAGCAGGGTGAAGGGCAGGCGCGCGCAGTCGTTGTGCTTGAAGTGCAGGCCGGCGAACGCGCCCTCAAAGCCGCTCGTCAGGGCCGCCTCGAAGGCGGCGAGCACCTCGGTCGGCGCGGCCACCGCAGCACTCAGGCCTTCGGCCGCGACGGTGATATTGCCCGTCAGACCCTGCGGGCCCCAGGTGCGCAACTGCTCGGCCACGGCCTCAGGGTCGGGCAGGGGGACGAAGCGGTAGAACGAGGCGTGGCGGAACGGGGGCATGGCGGGAGATTGTCCCGGAGGCTGCTCAGGCGGTGCGCGCCTTCCACGCCGGGCCGGCAATGCGCTCGGCCTCCTCGCCCGGGATGGGCTCAAAGCCCCCAGGCACCCAGCCCTGGGCCCAGCGCTGCGCGGCAGCTTCGAGCCGTGCAGGCTGGCTG
>CALMQC010000718.1 GCA_937871895.1 uncultured Roseateles sp.
CGACAGCCCCGAGGCCGGCGCCCTCCTGGCGCGCTTCGGGCTCGAACTCACCCCCGCCGGCCCCGAGCGCCTGGCCGCCCTGATCCAGGCCGACGCTGCCGAGTGGCGCGGCCTCATCCAACGCATCGGCTTCACCGCTGAATCCTGAGCATGAGTAACGACTCCCCCGCCTGCCCCGTCGACTTCCGCGTTGACGCCGACGAGCGCTTTGGCGACGCCCACCGCCAGTACGCCGAGCTGCGCGCGCGCTGCCCGGTGGCGCATACCGATTCGCTCGGCGGCTTCTGGGCCGTGACGCGCTATGCCGACGTGCTGCAGCTGCTGGGCGAGCCCGAGACCTACATCACCTCGGTGCAGAACGTGGTCCCCAAGGTCGCCTTCACGGGCCGGCGCCCGCCGCTGCATCTGGACCCGCCCGAGCACACGCCCTACCGCGCCGTGCTCAACCCGCTGCTCTCGCCCGAGCGCGTGGCCCTGCTGGAGCCCACGGTGCGGCGCCTCACGCGCGAGCACCTGCTGCCGCTGCTGAATGCGGGTGAGGTGGACGTCTGCGAGCGCCTCGGCGGCCAGGTGCCCGTCAAGGTGTTTGCGGCCTGGATGCAGCTGCCTGCGCACCTGGAGGCAGCGTTGATGGACGCCGGTCCGGCCTTCGTGCGCGCCGTCGAGGCCAACGACCCCGAGGCCATGAAGGCCACCAGCCTCGCGCTCTACGACATGGCGCGCGACCTGATCGCGCTGCGCCACCGCGAGCCGCTCGACGCAAGTACCGACCCCACCAGCGCCATCCTGGCCGCCCGCATCGACGGCGAGCCCGTGCCCGATGCCATGGCCATCGGCATGGTGCGTCAGGTGCTGGTGGTGGGCATCGTGGCGCCGCTGGTGATGACGGGCAATATCTGCGTCCACCTGGCCCAGCACCCCGAGCTGCACGCGCAGCTCAAGGCGGAGCCCGAACGCGTGCCCGCCGCTGTCGAAGAGTTCCTGCGCCTCTACACACCCTACCGCGGCTTTGCGCGCACGGCCAATCGGGACGTCGAGATCGGCGGCCGGCCCATCCGCGCTGGCGAGCCCATCGCCCTCGTCTACGCCTCCGCCAACCGCGACGAGGCCGTGTTCGAGAACCCCGACGCCTTCATCCTCGACCGCCCCAACATCAAGGACCACATCGCCTTCGGCCGTGGCGCGCACTACTGCGCCGGTGCGGCCCTGGGGCGCCTGCAGATGCGCGTGTTGCTCGAAGAACTGCTCAGCGCCACCTCACGGCTGGAGCTGGCCGCGCCGCCGGTGATGTCACCCTTCCCCGAGCTGGGGCCGTGGCAGGTACGGGTGAAGCTGCACGCCTGATCAACGGTTGGCCGAGTAGTTCACCGGAATCCACTCATAGCCCTTGCCATCGGCGCGCAGCTTGCCGATGCCGGGGAAGGCGAGGTGGGTGGCGGCGGCGTAGTGCCCTTCAGCCGCCGCAGCGGCATAGGCAGCCTGGCGCTGGGGGGCGGCGGACTTGGGGTCGCTGTCGAAAGCGATGGTGATGCTGGGGTCGGGGAACTGCACCGCAGCAACGTGCATCAAATCGCCCCAGAACACCATCTTCTGCGCGCCGCTTTGGGCCACGTAGACGCTGTGGCCGGGCGTGTGGCCGTAGGTGGGGAAGGCCTTGACGCCGGGCACCAGCTCGACGCCGTCCTTGCTGCCGGTGAAGGGCTTGAAGCGGCCGGCGTCCTTGTACGGCTTGACGGAGACCATGGCGCCCTGGAAGAAGCCCTTGGCCGAGTCCGGCGCCTTGGCCATCTCGGCTTCGCTGAGCCAGAAGTCGGCATCGCGCTGGTCCACGCGCAGCACGGCGTTGGGGAAGACCGTCTTGCCCTCTGCCGTGGCGCCGCCGATGTGATCACCGTGCAGGTGGGTGATGTAGATCTCGTCCACCTGCTCCGGGCTGTAGCCGCTGGCCTTGAGGTTGGCGAGCAGGCGGCCGAGCGTGGGTCCGAAGAGGCTGGCGGCGCCGGTGTCGATCAGCACGAGCTTGCTGCCGGTGTTGACGAGGTAGCCGTTGACCGAGGTTTCCAGCGGGACGCCGAGGTAGCGGTGCTGCAGCGCGCGGGCCACCTGGCCGGGCTGGGCGCCTTGCAGCAGTTGTTCGGGGTTGAGGTCGAGCGTGCCGTCGGACAGCGCGGTGACCTCGAAGCCGCCCAACGCCATGCGGTACCAGCCCGGGGCCTGGCCCTTGAGCTGGGGGCCGGCGGCGTGGGCACTGAGGGCGGCAAGGGCAAGACCAAGGGCGGCAAGGGTGTGGCGCATGGTGGTGTCTCCAAAGAATGGCGTGCAGGATAGCGGCGCGCGCTTTGCCCCTGCAGGTGCACGTACATTGCCAGGCATGGAAGGCATGAGCTCGCGCTATCTCGTGTGCCTGGGCCGCGAGATCCACCTCACCGAGTGGGGCAGGCCCGACGCGCCGGTGCTGATCGCCTGGCATGGCCTGGCGCGGAGCAGCCGTGACTTTGATGTGCTGGCCCGCCAGCTGTGCGACCGCTTTCGCGTCATCTGCCCGGACACCGTGGGCCGGGGCCTGTCGCAATGGGCCGAGGACCCGGCCGCCGAGTACCACCTGGCGGCCTACGTCGCGTTGGCCGAGCGCCTGCTTGACCAACTCGGCGTCACGCAATGCGACTGGGTCGGCACCTCGATGGGCGGCGCCATCGGTCTGCTGGGCGCGGCCACACGCCTGCAGGGGCGCATCCGCCGCCTGGTGCTCAATGACATCGGGCCCGAGATTGAAGCCGCTGCCGTGGTGCGCATCCGCAGCTATGCCGGTGCGCCGCCCAGCTTTGCCACCGTGACCGAGCTGGAGGCCTACTTCCGCGAAATCTATGCGTCCTTCGGCGTGCTGAGCGATGCGCAATGGCGCCAGCTCACCGAGACCTCACTGCGCCGCCTGCCCGATGGCCGCGTGACGCCGCACTACGACCCGCGCATCGTCCAGCAGTTCGAGCGACCGACCGACGACTACGCGCTCTGGGACGCGTGGGACCGATTGAAGTTGCCGGTGCTGTGCCTGCGCGGCGCCGAGTCCACCTTGCTCAGCAGCACCACCGCCGAGGCCATGCGCACGCGCGGGCCTCGGGCCGCGCTGATCACCGTGCCCGGCTGCGGGCATGCGCCGGCGCTCAACACGCCTGAGCAGATCGGGTGGGTCGACCGCTTCTTGGCGGCGGATTTCAGCGCCTAGAGATACGGCTGCTTGGCGTAGAGCGACGAGAGGCGCTCCACCAGCGTCGCGGGCCCGAAGGGCTTGCGGATGTAGAGGTCAGCCCCGCAAGCCGCCACGGCCTCCTGGATGGCCGACTCCGGCTTGGCGCTGACCAGCACCACCTTGGGCGCTGCAGCGCCATAAGTCGCCTTGATGCGACGGCAGGCTTCGGCGCCATCAAACTCACCCGGCATCATGATGTCGAGCAAGACCAGATCAGGTTTGAGCGCCCCAACGGCGGCCACCGCCGAGGCGCCGTCCACCGCTTCGTGCACCTCGAAGCCGCTGGCCAGCTCCATCGTCAGGCGCAGCAGTTCACGGATGTCTTCACTGTCATCAACGACCAGGATCTTGTGCATGCCGCAGGACTCCGGTGGCAGCAAGCGCCACTTGCGTCCCACAGGCTAGCGACTTTCCTGGGCGTCCGCCACGGCGTCGGTGCCAAGCAATTCACGGTGCAGCCAGGCACGCGCCAGCACCCAGTCGCGCTTGACGGTGGCGAGCGAGATGCCCAGCACCTCGGCAATCTCCTCGTTCTCCAGCCCGCCGAAGAAACGCAGCTCCACGCCACGCGCGGCGCGCGGGTCCACGGCGTGCAGCGCCAGCAGGGCCTCGTGCACGCTGATCACATCGCGGTCAGGCGGCAAGGCCAGCTGGTCCAGGCCCGAGATCGTCAGCGACTCCAGCTCGGCGCTGCGCTTGTCGGCCCGGCGTGCCAGCTCGTGGTTGACGAGGATGCGCCGCATCATCATCGAGGCCACCGCCAGGAAGTGCGCACGGTTGCGCCACTGCGTGCGCGACTGCGAGGCCAGCCGGAACCAGGCTTCGTGCGACAGCGCCGTGGGCGACAGCGTGTGCCCCTCGGCCTCGCGGCGCAGGTGGTTGCGGGCGATGCTGCGCAGCTCTTGGTAGAGCAGGGTGAAGAGCTGTTCGTTCACGCCCGTCGCGTCGGTCGGCAGCTGGCTGAGCCAGGCCGTCACGTCGGGGTCGAAATCAGCATCAGCAAGCGGGGCCACGTCCATGCTGCCGATGCTAGAGGAGTGCCCGCCGCCTGCGCACCCTTGCCTACGGGAGCGGCAGAGCCAGCTTTCGTACCAGAGGCCCTCGGGTCCACCCCAATGCAGGGGGGTGCTGCCGCCCGCCCCCGCTGCCCATGAGCCCTTTGGCCGGCCCAACTTGCGTTGTTAGGCAAGCCTCTCCTCATCCGCCCACTGCCATGACGCACCCAGACACACCCGGACGCCACGCAAGGCCATGCAGGGCTTGCGCTGAGGCTCAGCCCTTGGCGTGCGCCGGATACTGACGCCATGCAAGCCGAGCAATGGGATCAGGTCCGCGCACTGTTTGACGGCGCGATGGCAGTGCCGCAGGCCGACCGCGAGGCCTGGGTGCGCGCGCAGCCGGGCGTGGCCGCCGTGCACGCCGAGGTGCTCTCGCTGTTGCAGCACGCGGCCGAGCTGGACGAGGGCGATGCGGCCGCCAGCACCGGCACGCCGGGCTTCCTGCAAGCCTCGGCGGCCGAGCTGCTGCC
>CALMQC010000719.1 GCA_937871895.1 uncultured Roseateles sp.
TACCTGGCCAAGATGGGCGGCAGCATCGAGGTGCGCAACGAGGCTGACGGCGTCTACTTCACGATGAGCCTGCCGCGCTGAGACGCTGTGGCGCAGGCACCTCGCCAAGAAAATAGTTGCATACGCAACCAAATGCGTGCACACTGCAGCCATGTTCGACGCCTGCCTCTACTTCAACACCGCCGCGCTCGCGCGCCGGCTGGAGCGCTTGTGGGCCGAAGCCTTTGCGCCCTTTGACCTGACGCCGCCCCAGGCCTTCATGCTGCGGGCGCTCTTGCGTGAGCCGGGGCTGCTGCAGGGCCAGCTGGCCAAGGGCATGGCGATCTCGCGGCCCACGGCCACGCGGGCGCTCGATGGCCTCGCGGCCAAAGGCCTGGTCACGCGCAGCCCCTCGGCAGCCGATGGCCGCGAGACCGTGCTGCACCCCACGCCCGAGGCCGAGCGCCTGCGTGCCGCGCTGGACGAAGCCAGCGGCCTCGTCACCGCGCAGCTGCGCGCCGTGCTGAGCGATGCCACCTTCGACACCACCGTCGGCCAGATTCGCAGCGTGCGCCAGGCGCTCGACTGAGCGCGCCGCCCGCCCCTCTCACCCATCACACACAAAGCCCCGTCCCTTCACCGCCCGCAGATAGTTGCATTGCTAACCATCAACCCCAAGGAGCCCGCCATGCCCATCCTCAACGTCAAGCTCTCGTCCCCCGCCTCCGTCGCCCTCAGCCGCAAGGTGGCCGACACGCTCTCCGCCCTCTCAACCCGCCTGCTGGGCAAGGACCCCCGCGTGACTTCGATCGCGATCGACTTCGTGTCGCCGGCTCACTGGTACATCGGCGGCAAGCCGCTGTCGGAGCAAGGCGTTGAGAGCTTCTTCTTCGACATCCGCATCACCGACGAGACCAACACCAAGGCCGAGAAGGCTGCCTTTGTGGCCGAGGCCTATGCAGCGCTATGCCAGCTGCTCGGGCCTGTGCACGAGGAGAGCTATATCCATGTGCACGATGTGCGCGCCGCCAGCTATGGCTATGGTGGCCGCACCCAGGAGTGGCGCTACCAGCACCCGGCGGCCTGAGTCAGGCCTGCGGCGCAAACACCTTGCCGGGGTTGAAGATCCCGTCAGGGTCCAGCGCCGCCTTCACGGCGCGCATCATGGCCACGGCCTCCTCGCCGGTTTCATCCACCAGAAATCCCTGCTTGTGCAGGCCGATGCCGTGCTCGCCGGTGCAGGTGCCCCCGAGGCGCAGCGCGCGCGCCACCATCTGCTGGCTCAGGCGCTCGGCGGTCTCGCGCTCCTCGGGCTTGGCCGGGTCGAGCAGGTAGGCGAGGTGGAAGTTGCCGTCGCCCACATGGCCGACGATGAAGTAGGGCAGGCCGGCGGCGTCGGCCTCCCGCACGGACTCGTTGATGCTCTCGGCCAGGCGCGAAATGGGCACGCAGGTGTCGGTCGTGATCGAGCGGCAGCCGGGCCGCGTCTGCAAGGCCGAGAAGTAGGCGTGATGCCGCGCCGCCCACAGTCGCGTGCGGGCCTCGGGTGTGGTGGCCCATTCAAAGGCCTCGCCACCGTGCTCGCTGGCCAGCTCCTGCACGGTGGCGGCCTGCTCGGCCACGCCGCCCTCGGTGCCGTGGAACTCCATCAGCAGCATGGGCGCCTCGCGCAGGCCGAGCTTGTCGTGCAGGTTGACGGCGCGGATGGCATTGGCATCCAGCAGCTCGCAGCGTGCGATGGGCACGCCCATCTGGATCACCTGCATGGCCGTCTGCACGGCCGCGTCGATGCTCGGGAAGAAGCAGATCGCGGCCGACACCGCCTGCGGCAGCGGGTAGAGCTTGAGCGTCAGCTCGGTGATGACGCCGAGCGTGCCCTCGCTGCCCACCAAGAGTCGCGTCAGGTCGTAGCCGGCACTGCTCTTCTTGGCGCGCGAGCCGGTGCGCACGACCTCGCCGCGCGCGTTCACGAAGCGCAAGCCCAGCACGTTCTCGCGCATGGTGCCGTAGCGGACGGCATTGGTGCCGCTGGCCCGCGTGGCCGCCATGCCGCCAAGGCTGGCGTCCGCGCCCGGGTCGATCGGGAAGAACAAACCCTCGTGCTTGATCGCCTCGTTGAGCTGCTTGCGCGTGATGCCAGGTTGCACGGTCACCGTCAGGTCCTCGGCATTGAGGCTGACCAGGGCGTTCATGCGGTTCACGTCCAGGCTGATGCCACCGCGCACCGCCAGCAAATGCCCCTCCAGCGACGAGCCCGCACCGAAGGGGATCACCGGCACACGATGCAACGCCGCCTGCTGCACGACAAAGGCCACCTCGGCCTCGTTCTCGGCAAACACCACGGCCTGGGGCGGCGGCATATCGAAGATGGACTCATCGCGCCCATGCTGCTCGCGCACGGCCAGGGCGGTGGAGCAGCGGGCACCCAAACGCTCGGTCAGCGCGGCGAGCAAGGCCGCCGGCATGGCCGGGGGCGCAAAACGTGGGTCGGGCGCGTTCATGGGCTGATCTCCGTCAAAGCCGCACGATTGTCGGCCGCCGCGCATCGTGCCAGCATGGGCCATTGCCCCCAAGGAGACCGCCATGAACACCTGGACCTGGCTTGCGCTGCTGGTCGTTGTCGTCGCCTTTGCGGCCGCCGTGCTGCGCTTTGACGTGTTGTTGGCGCGCTGGCGGGAGCTCTTCGCGCCGCCTGCGTCACAGGGCCCAACCGTCGGCCAGCCGCCACCGCATGGCGAAGGCATGCACCCGCACGCCGCCCCCGTTCAACGCCCAGCCATCCACCGCTCCGGCAAGCGACACTAGGAGACTGCCAGGGCATCGTTCGTGCCCGCTCGTCCCACCTAAGCCACCGCACTCGGCGTTGCAAAGCCTCGCGGTAGCCCGAGCTACCGCTACGTTTTGCGCCTGGATTGCGGTACCTTGGATGGCCCGCTCGGCCACGCCCGATACCCTGCCAGCCTCCGGCTTCAACAAAACGTCAACATCCCATGGGCCACCGACTCTCCGCCATCGCCACCCGCACCGGGGACGATGGCACCACCGGCCTGGCCGATGGCCGCCGCGTTCCCAAAAGCCACCTGCGCATCCAGGCCATTGGCGACAGCGACGAGCTGAATTCCCACCTCGGCGTGCTGCTGGCCGAGCCGCTGCCGCAGGCCGTGCGCGAGCTGCTCGTCACCATCCAGCACGACCTCTTCAACCTCGGCGGCGAGCTGGCCATGCCGAGCTACGAGCTGCTCAAGGACGACGCCCTCTTACGCCTGGACCAGGCCCTGGCCGACCACAACGCCACGCTGCCCCGCCTCAAGGAATTCATCCTGCCCGCCGGCACGCGCAGCAGCGCCCTTGCCCACGTCTGCCGCACCGTCGCCCGCCGCGCCGAACGCAGCGTGGTGACCCTCGGCGCCGCCGAGGACGTGCGCCCGGCGGTGCGGCACTACCTGAACCGCCTGTCTGACCTGCTCTTCGTCCTCGCCCGCGTGCTCAACCGTGCCAACCTCGATGGGCTCGGTGGGGACGATGTGTACTGGCAGAGTGAGCGGCTGAAGCGGATGGAAGCTGACGGCGACTAATCCTTTTGCCGCCCTAACGCGCCCCCGCCTAGACTGGCTCCATCTGCTTTCGTTTCGACAGGGGGGACTTCCATGTGGCAACTTGACTTCTGGCTCGTCATCGCCTTCGTCATGGTGGTTGTCGGCATCGCACTCTTCTTCTTGTTCAGGGCACTGAACTCGCCAACTGGCGAACGCTATCTGCGCCAGCAGACACAAGGGCCATTCGTGCCCATCGCCGACCGGTACGAAGAGCCCCGCGACGGCGCCTGAGGCTCAGGCGAACACCATCCCCACCCGCCCGACCGCAAATCTCAGCGTCGCGCCGCCCAGCGTCTCCTTGCGCGCGTCGAGAGGGTCCTCCTGGAAGCGGGTCAACACGCAGCCGCCGAGCTGCACGGTCAGCAGCACCTTCTTCAGCGCCGGGTCGAGCAGTTCGATGTCGAGGCTCAGCACTTCGGCGTCGCTGACCTGGCCGTCGCTCGCGGCCTTGAGCACCCAGGCGAGGGCGGCGTCCACGCCGGCGCGGCTGAGGGTGATTTCCACCTCGCCAAGGTCCACGCGCGCCACGCTGGCGGGGCTGCCGGCGAGCTCGACAGCCAGCGTCGGCAGGGCCACGCGCACGACGTGGCTGGCGTCGCCAAAAGGCAGGCCTTTGACGCGGAAGTTGCCGGCCATCAATTGCTTGGCCTTGGGGCTGGGCCCGGCCACCACCTTGCCGGCATTGCTGCCCAGCTGGGCGTAGGCGACGCGGGCGGGCTGGCAGCGCAGGTCCAGCTCCAGGGCCGCCTTGCCATCACGCGCATCCAAGACGGGCAACTGCACTTGCGTGATCCAGGTCTCGGCGCATTCGATGCGGCGCTGCAGCTTGAAGTTGAAGTCGGCCACCAGCACGGCGGCATCCGCGGGCTTCGGGTCCTTGCCGGTGCCCACGGCCAGCAGCCAGTCACCCAGGCTGTCGGCCTGGTTCAGTGGCAGCGTGAGGGCCAGCTCGGTCAGCGTGGCGTCGCGCCCCAGGCGGGGCTCGCCATTGGGGCCGCGCGGCACCACGACCTGCTGGACCTGGATGCCGGGCAGCGTGACGCTGCGCAGGGTGGCGGTGGGCTTGCCGCCCAGCTCCAGGAAGACGTTGCTGGTGGCGACGGTGTTGTTGATGGGCATGGCGTGGCGCTTGTGGGGCTGAGGGACCCTCAGCATAGTGAGCGCCAAGGCTCAATACGTCTCCAAAGCGTCTCTGCCTACGCTCCTAGGGAGGCGGCTGCGTCTCGCAGCCGCTTGGCGTAGGCCTTGCGCAGCAGCGCCGGCCCGACGACCTCCACCTGCCCCGCGTGGCGCAGCAGGTCCATCAGCAGTTCGCGGTCGTCCACATAGGGCAGCGTCAAGCGCCAGCGGCCATCGGGCAGCCAGGCGCTCTGCTGGGCCGGGTGCCATTCCTCGCGGGCCACGTAGGCGGCGGCTTCGGCGGTGAAGAGCAGCTCGGCCTGCTGCGGCGTGCCGCCGGCAAAGATGCCGTAGCCGCGGTCCAGCTCGGCCTCCAGGGTCTTGAGCGCGATGGGCTTGGCGGCCTGGTCGAGCAGCGCGGCCGTCTCGACGCCGTCGAGGGCAAAGCGCCGGAAGCCCTCGCTCGCGTGGCACCAGGCGTCCAGGTACCAGGCATTGCGGTGGTGCACCAGGCGCTGGGGCGAGACCTCGCGCTCGCCCACTTCCTTGCTGCCTGCCTTGCGGTAGCAGATGCGCAGTCGCTTGCGTTGCACGACTGCACTGCCCACGGTCTCGAAGCAATCGCTTTGCAGGCGCCGCCTCGCCGTGGCAATGAGCTTCACACGCCGCGTCAGCTCGCGCGCCTCGTCGGCGTCCACGCCCAGCATGCGGGTGATCTTGTCGAACATGGGCTGCAGATGGCGGCCCACCACGCCGCCGTCGTCCAAGCCGGCCAGCATGTGCTGCATGGTCAAGAGGGCATGCAACTCGGCCTCGTTGAACCAGACGCCGGGCAACTCATGTGCGGCGCCGCGCCATTGCTGGCCGAAGCGATAGCCATTGCTGCCCGCGTCGTATTCGATGGGCGCCCCCATGCGGTCGCGCAGGTACTGCAGGTCGCGCTTGAGTGTGGCAGCTGAGACCTCCAGCGCGGCAATCAGCTCCGCAAAGCTGACGCTGCCGCGCGAGCGAATGAGCTGCTCGATCTTGTAGAAGCGTTCGGTGCGATCCATGGTTTTCCCGCAATTTTTAGGTAGCTCACGCCATGAGCGACCTGGCCGCGAGACTGTGCCACATCACAGCCCTTGTTCCTCCAGGAGTCTTGCCATGCAGATCGCCCAACAGACCACGACGGTTCAACACGCCCCGACGCTTGGCGCCTCGGCCCAGTATGAACTCGCCATCGATGCCGCACCGACGCCGACGGCCAGCCGTCACGAAGCCACCGGCCTGGCCCTGGGCCGCGACTACGCGCTCTATGGCATCACGCCGCCCATCGAGCACCTCTACGCCCAGTCGCCGCTGCAACGCGGCTGGATGGCGCAGCGGGCGCGCCGTTTGCCCCAGCTTGACGCCCACGCCTACACCGCCCAATGGCTGGCCCTGCGCACCCACGCCTGGGCCCGGGGCCGCGCCTTTGAAGGCGTGCAGCTCACGCCCAACTACCTGCAGCAGATCGATACCGACTACTGCCCCATCACCCGCGACCCGCTGGACGCAGACAGCCGCAGCATCGACCGCGTGCGCGACGACGCCGGCTATGCCGCCGGCAACCTGGTCGTGATGAGCGCCCTGGCCAATGCCGCCAAGGGCGCCCGCAACCACGCAGAGCTGATGGCCATGGCCCGCAGCTGCGAGCTGGGCCCCATCACCCACATTGGCGGCCTGGGCACCGCAGAGTGGGAACGCCTGGCCGTGCTGGCCAGCTATGTGACCGAGCTGCCGCACGAGGTGGCGGCCACGTTGCCGATGGTGGTGCTGCCTCCCAACCGCTTGCGCCTCTTCAACCCCATCCAGGCCTTGCAAGCCTTGATCACGCGGCAACTCACCCGCCCAGGCTGGAGCGCCCGCCTGGCGCGGCTGGAAGCGCTGCTGCCGGACGATGGCCTGCGCAGCGACTTCAACCGCCTGGTGCTGGCGCTGGCCCCGCGCGTGCTGGAGGCCGTCAAACTCAGCACACCCGAGCAGATCCGCTGGGCACTGGAAGACGCCTGGCGCCAAAGCCTGGTGCAAAAGCGCTGGCAGCGCTGGGCGCTGCAACTGAGCGCCGAACAAGCCGAGCAGTTGGTGGCGCGCGCTGCCGCCAAGGGCCTGGCCACCACCCATGTGCAATGCCACAGCAAGCAACTCGCCACCGAGGGCTGGGCCCTGGCCGACCATGGCTACCAGGCGGAGATGGCCGCTTGAGACGCAGCAGGCTTCAAAAAGCACAAAGCGCCCCGCAGGGCGCTTGGTTGCGCTGATCCAGCCAGCTGTCGCTCAGACCAGCGAGCGGAACAGACGCATCTCTTCCAGCGGCGCGCCACCCACTTCGGCGGTGCGGGCGCTGCCCAGGTCGCGCTTGAAGCCGGCCTTCTCAAAGAAGCTCATCGCCCTGTCGTTGCGCATATAGGTCCACAGCGTGACCTTGGTGCAGCCTTCTTCCTGCAAGCCGTCGCGCGCGGCATCCCACAGGGCCAGGCCCACGCCCTTGTCCCAGTGAATGGGGTTGACGAAGAGGGCCCAGATCTCGCCGGTGGTGGCCGGCGTGCCCTTGTCGCGTGAGCGGTCAAAGCCGACGAAGCCCATCACCTGGCCGTCGAGATGCGCCACCTGCACCTGCGGCTCGCACAGGTCGATGGCTTCACGCCAGAAGGCTTGGCGCTTTTGCACCGAGAAGAGGTCGAGCGCACTACGCGGAAGCAGGTCCTTGTAGGCGTCTTGGCTGGAGGCCACGTGGATCTCGGCGATGGCCTTGGCATCGCGCAAGGTGGCGGGGCGAACCTGGATCAGGGACATGGGAACGAAAGAGAAAGGCGGGACCGCGAAAGCGCGCGATTGTGGAGGGCATTCCAAAGATTCGCTGCTCTTGACAGGAGGAAATTTCAAGGTACTGACACCGTTGCCAGGTAGCTCTTGAGCCCACGTCGCAGCTCGCGCACGTTCACGCGCTGCAGGTGCGCCAGCAGGCCATGGTCCACCTCCGCGTGGCCCAGGTCCATCGCAAAGCGTCTCTCGACCTCGCGCTGGATGCGCAGCAACAACTCGGCGGTGATGGCGGCATCGGCCAGCGCACGGTGGGCCCGGCCTTCCCATTCCAGGCCCAGGAATTCGGCCATGCTGCCGAGGTTGTGCCGCTGGGCCTCGGGCCACAGGCGGCGCGACAGCAACACCGTGCACGCAAACTCGTGCGCCGGGTCGGGCGTCAGGTCTGCCAGCTCCCACTCGGCCCGCCAGAAGCCCTGGTCGAACGAGGCGTTGTGCGCCACCAGCGGGCAGCCCGCCGTGAAGGCCGCCACCTCCTGCATCACCTGCCTGGAGGGCGGCGCCTCGGCCAGCATCTCATTGCTGATGCCCGTCAGTTGGGTGATGAAGGGTGGCACCCAGGCGCCGCTTTGCATCAAGCTGGCATAGCGGTCCACGATGGCCCCGCCGCGCACCAGCACGACGGCGATCTCGGTGGCCCGGCCACCGCCACCCGGGGCCAGGCCCGTGGTCTCGAAGTCAACGACGGCGATGGTCTGCATCAAGCCTGGGGCGGTGGCGGGTATTTGCGGGCATTGAGCAGCAGCTTGCGCTCCACGGCGGCTTCCAGGTCGATGCCCGAGCGGTCGGCCAGCTGCACCAGGTACATCAGCACATCGGCCACTTCCTCACCCAGGTGCTGGTGGGCATCGGGTCGCGCGCTGATGTTGGCCGCCTCTTCGGGCGTCAGCCACTGGAAGATTTCCTGCAGCTCGGCGGCTTCTACCGTCAAAGCCATGGCCAGGTTCTTCGGGTTTAGATAGCTCTCCCAATTTCGCTCGGCGGCGAACTGCCGGAGCCGGGATTGCAGTGCGTTCAGGTCCATGCCGGGAAGTGTCCCCTGACTTCAAAACAAGATTGAATATTTAAGTCTGGTGGCAGTAGTAGAGGGCTGCCTTGCCTGTGGACAAGGCCAAAAACATGAGTCCTGTCAGCCACTTGGCGTTCTGCAAACGCTGTGTGCCGAGGCCTGGAAGTCGGGCGGACAAACCGACAACAACTTTGCATCCCGCCCGGCCGCTGTGGACAACACCCAGCTTGTTCATGCGCCGTCCACAGGCTTGTCCCAGCCCGTCTTGGGCCTGTCCGCCAGTCGCGCCAAGACCCACCCCGGGAGAAGTACGCACGGTTACCAGAAAGACAGAAGCCTAGAGTCGGCGCTTCTCGCAGTTTTTGCTCTGGATTTTCCCCAGGGCTATGGAGATTCATCATGAAACCTGTTCGTACCCGGCGCGCCGCTCTGGCGGCCACCAGTCTCGCCGCAGCCCTGCTGTTGGCCGCTTGCGGCGGCGGTGGCAGCGGCACGGCCGACACCACGCCCCGCCTCAGCATCTCGTCCGTCAAGGTGTTTGGCGACAGCATCCAGGACAGTGGCACGTTTGGCTACAAGTTCACCGTCCAGACGCCCGACAACCTGATCTATGCCGAGCGCATCGCGGCCAACTACGGCCAGACCCTGTGCAATTTCTTTGTCTTCACCGGCACCACCTTTGCACCCAACAGCAAGGCCGGCTGCACGAACTTCGCCATTGGCGGCGGGCGCATCACCTACACCGGTGCGGGCGGCGCAGCCAACCCGCTGAACATCGGCACGCAGATGGCCACCTATGCCTCGATGGCGTCCTTTGCGGCCTCTGATCTGGTCATCATCGACGGCGGTGGCAACGACGCAGCCGACTTGGTGGGGGCCTACCTGAAGGCGCCTTTCGACAAGGCCGCCAGCTACTCCGGCCTGTTGGCCACGCTGCTGCAGCCGGCTCAGATCGGCGCGGCGCTGCAGGGCGGTGCTGCCACCACGGGCGCCATTGGCCTGGACTACATGAAGGCCCTGGCAGGCAAGTTCTACGGCCAGATCAAGACCTCGGTGCTCGACAAGGGTGCCACGCATGTGGTGCTGCTCAATATGCCCGGCATCACCAACACGCCGCGCTTTCAAATGGTGCTGGACAGCATCAAGGCCGCCACTGCGGCGGGCGCCAAAGCCCAGGGCGCCAGCGACACGGTCGCCGCCGCCGCCGGTGCCAAGGCGCGTGACGATGCCGAGGCGCTCTTCAAGAGCTGGATCTCCGCCTTCAATGCCGAGCTGGCCAGCAAGGTGGGCGCCGATGACCGGGTGGTGCAGGTCGACTTCTACTCGGCCTTCAATGACCAGGTCGCCATGCCGGCGCAGTTCGGCCTCAGCAACGTCAAGACGCCGGCCTGCCCCGTCGTTGGCGTGGGCAGCGACGGCTTGCCGACCTATGACTTCCCCAGCTGCACCGGCACAGCGCTCTCGGCAGCGCCCCAGGCCGGCGCCAGCGGCGGTGCCGACTGGTGGAAGAGCTATGCCTTCTCTGACGGCTTCCACCCCACGCCCTACGGCCACCAGCTCACGCAGCAGCTGATTGCCAAGGCGCTGGCCGTGCGCGGCTGGCTGTGATGTCCCGCCGTCTTCACAGGAGTCCCTCATGAACACCAAACTTCTCGTCGCCGCGAGCCTGCTGGGCGCCGCTGGCCTGGCGCAGGCTCAGCAAGCCGGCAGCGTCATCATCTCGCTCGGCGGCGCGCAGATCACGCCCCACGTGGACAGCGCCGACCTCACGGCCCCCAGCCTTGTGGGCACCAAGATCGACGTGCGCAAGGCCAGCCAGGTGGCTGGTGGCATCACCTACTTCCTGAGCGACGCGATCTCGATCGAGATCCCGCTGGCACCGCCCTTCAAGCACGAAGTCGTCGGTGCCGGAGCGATCCAGGGCGTGGGGGTGCTGGGCACCGTCAAGGCCTTGCCGGCCACCGCGATTGCGCAGTACCGCTTTGGCACCAGCCAGAGCCTGGTGCGGCCCTTTGTCGGGGCGGGCGTGACCTATGCGCACTTCTCGCACTCACGCGCCACGGGCACCCTGTCCGGCATCACCGGCGGCACCCCGGCCAAGCCCACCACCTTGTCGATGAAGAGCGGCTTTGGACCCACGCTGCAGATCGGCGCCAGCGCCAACTTGACGGACCGCATCTCCGTCGAGGCCGGCCTCACCAAGACCTATCTGCGCACCACCGGCAGCCTCTCCACCGGCCAGACCATCGAAACCACGCTCGACCCCACGTCGCTGAAGGTCTGCATCGGCTATCGGTTCTGACGCCAAAGACCGCAGACCCAGGGAGCCCGCGCGGCTCCCTTTTTTTCGTGTCAGGCGATGCCGACCACCTTGTGCATCTGCACCGACAGCCGCCACTGCGGGTGTGCCATGCAGTAGGCCACGGCGGCACGTGTGTGCTCGCGCGCAAGCACCGAGTCCATGGGCTGCAAATAGAAGTGCTGGAAGTCGAGCGATGCAAAGCGCTCCGGCATGGCGAGCGGCTGCGGATAGACCAGCTTGCGCTCATGCCCGCTCGTCAGCACCAGGGGCGCATCGGCCTTGGGGCTGACGCAGATCCAGTCCAGCCCCGGGGGCACTGCTTGAGTGCCATTGGTCTCCACCGCGACTTCGAAGCCTCGCGCATGCAGCGCGGCTATCAAGGGCCCATCGAGCTGCAACAGCGGCTCGCCGCCGGTGCAGACCACATAGGGCTTGCCGCCGCCCGGCCACTGCGCCGCGATGGCGGCCGCCAGATCGTCAGCCGTGGCGAACTTGCCGCCGCCCACGCCATCGGTGCCGATGAAGTCGGTGTCGCAAAACTGGCAGACCGCCGTGGCCCGGTCCTGCTCGCGCCCGCTCCAGAGATTGCAGCCCGCAAAGCGGCAGAACACCGCCGCGCGGCCGGCCTGTGCGCCTTCGCCCTGCAACGTGTAGAACAGCTCCTTGACCGTGTAGCTCATACCGGGATCAGCTCCTCACAATCCGCACGGCTCACGATGGCCCCGCAACCGCGCGTTTC
>CALMQC010000720.1 GCA_937871895.1 uncultured Roseateles sp.
CCCCTCGACCTGGCCGCCCCGCTGCGGGCGCAGGCCGGGGTAGTCTTCGCCGCGTACGCGCAGGCGCACGTGGTCCAAAAGCAGCGCGGCCTCGGCAGCCGGCAGGCTGTCGAGGCCGTGAGGGTCTGGCCCCTGACAGACCCGCGCCAGGATGGCGGGCCACATCAGGCTGCCGTATGCGAAGAGCCCAAGGGGCTCCTCAGGCATGCTCAGTTGACCTTCTGAGCCAGTTCGCCGCGGGCGTAGGCGGCGGCGATGTCAGCCAGGCTACGGGGCTTGATCTTGGGCGCCTGGCCTTCGCAGCCGAACTCGAGGTAACGCTGCTTGGCGATGGCCTTGGCCGCTTCGCGGGCGGGCTTGAGCCACTCACGAGCGTCGAACTTGTCGGGGTACTCGGCCAGGAACTTGCGCACCGCGCCGGTCATGGCAAGGCGGATGTCGGTGTCGATGTTGATCTTGCGGACGCCGTGCTTGATGGCTTCCTGGATCTCTTCAACGGGCACGCCGAAGGTTTCCTTCATCTTGCCGCCGTACTGGTTGATGATGGCCAGCAGATCTTGCGGCACCGACGAGGAGCCGTGCATCACCAGGTGGGTGTTCGGGATGCGAGCGTGGATTTCCTTGACGCGCGAGATGGCCAGGATGTCGCCCGTGGGCTTGCGGCTGAATTTGTAGGCGCCGTGGCTGGTGCCGATGGCGATGGCCAGGGCGTCGAGCTGCGTGGCCTTGACGAAGACGGCGGCTTCTTCGGGGTCGGTCAGCATCTGGCTGTGGTCCAGCTTGCCTTCGGCGCCGATGCCGTCTTCTTCGCCGGCTTCACCGGTTTCGAGGTTGCCAAGGCAGCCCAGTTCGCCTTCCACGGTCACGCCGACAGCGTGGGCCATCTCGACGACCTTGCGGGTCACTTCGACGTTGTAGTCGAAGGAAGCGGGGCTCTTGCCGTCTTCCATCAGCGAGCCGTCCATCATCACCGAGCCGAAGCCGAGGTCGATGGCGCCCTGGCAGACCTTGGGCGAGGTGCCGTGGTCCTGGTGCATGACCAGGGGGATGTGCGGATAGGCCTCGGTGGCGGCCTGGATCAGGTGCTTGATGAAAGGCTCACCGGCGTACTTGCGGGCGCCGGCCGAGGCTTGCAGGATGACGGGCGCGCCCACTTCGTCAGCGGCGGCCATGATGGCCTGCACCTGTTCCAGGTTGTTGACGTTGAAAGCCGGGATGCCATAGCTGTTCTCAGCAGCATGGTCCAGGAGTTGGCGCATCGAAACGAGAGGCATGGGAATTCCCCAAAAAGTGAGTGAAGGACAACGAAACGGACAAACCCCGATACCCTAAGCTGTAACCCGGGGGTAACTGGTCGGGGATTCTATGGATCTCTCGGGGATGCCCCGCCCCCAGCCTCCACGCCAGAAAGCCACAATGCCTGCCATGACCCGCCTGGTGTTTGACCACCTCACGCTCTGGATCACCCCGGCTGCCAGCGAGCATTCGCACGATCTGGTGCCTTACATCGAAGAGCGCACTGGCGCCAGTCGCCGCGCAGTGCTGGCCGCCCTGCGCAAGCTGCAGGACGCCGGCTGGCTGACCCGCTCGGGCACCAAGGCCCGGCCGGTGTTTGCGCCCGGCAGCATCCGCCAGGTGGCGCGCAACTACACGCTGCACGGCTTGCAGGAAGACCTGCCCTGGCAGCGCGACTTTGCGCCGCACTTCGCCTTGCCCAAGCATGTGGAGCGCATGATCCAGCACGGCTTCACCGAGCTGGTGAACAACGCGGCGGACCACAGCGGCGGCACCAGCGTGACGGTGTCGCTGCGCCAGACGCCCAGCCATGTGCAGTTGCTGGTCAGCGACGACGGCATCGGCGTGTTCGACCGCATCTGCACCGCCTTCTCACTGGAAGACCCGGGCCACGCCATGCTGGAGCTGAGCAAGGGCCGGCTGACCAGCAGCCCGGAGGCCCACACCGGCCGCGGCCTGTTCTTCTGCAGCCAGTTGGCTGATGTCTTCGACATCCACGCCAACAACACCGCCTATCAGCGCCGCGCCTGGGAAACCGCCGGCTGGCGCAAGGGCAAGCCGCTGCCGCGCCAAGGCAGTTCCATCTACATGGCGATTGCGCTGAACACCACGCGCACCTTGGACGGCGTGATGGCGGCCTGGAGCACGGCGGGCGATGGCATCGCCTTTGACCAGACCGTGGTGCAACTGCGCTTGCTGGTCAGTGAGGGCCAGGCCCTCGACTCACGGGCGCAGGGACGCCGCGTGGGGTCGCGGCTGACGGCCTTCAAGCGCGCCGAGATCAGCTTCGAGGGCGTGACCGATGTGGGTCATGGTTTTGCGGACGAGCTCTTCCGGGTGTTTGCCCGCGCCAACCCTCAAGTAAATCTGGTGCCCACCCACACCACGCCGCGCATCGATGCCTTGATCAAGGCGGCTCAGGCCGGCTGAAGGCTCAACCGCGAATGAGAAACGGCGGCTTGCAAGCCGCCGTTTTTGCGTCAAGGCTCGGCGTGCTTACTTGCGCATCGCCGCCAGTGCATCACGCGTCTCGTTCCAGAGCGGCATGCCCACGGTCACGCCGATGCTGGCGTTGATGTGGGTGAGTTTGTCGCGCATGCGAGCCACTTCGGCGGCCGGCAGTTCATTGACCTGCATGCCCTTGGCCTTGAGGTCGGCCACGGCCTTGGCGGCTTCGGCGCGGGTGTCCTTGCGCTCGAAGTCGCGGCTGGCCTTGGCGGCGTCCATCAGCACCTTCTGCTCGGCCTTGGACAGCGTGTCCCACCACTTCTTGCTGGCCATCATCACCCAGGGGCTGTAGACGTGGTTGGTGACCGAGAGGTACTTCTGCACCTCGTAGAACTTGCTGGACAGGATGGTGTTGAAGGGGTTCTCCTGCCCGTCCACGGCCTTGGTCTCCAGCGCGCCAAAGAGTTCCGAGAAGGGCATGGGCACGGCATTGGCGCCGAGCAGCTTGAAGCTGTCCAGGTAGACGTTGTTCTGCATCACGCGCAGCTTGATGCCGTCCAGGTCTTCAAACTTGGTGACCGGGCGCTTGCTGTTGGTGAGGTTGCGGAAGCCGTTCTCCCAGTAGACGAGGCCGACGAGGCCCTTCTCGGGCAGCTTGTCGAGCACCTTCTGGCCGATAGGGCCGTCAAGCACCGCATCGGCCTCCTTGCCAGTGTTGAAGAGGAAAGGCGTGTCCCAGAGCGCCATCTCTTTGGTGGTGCCGACCAGCGTGGCGCTGGAGCCGACCATCATTTCCTGCGCGCCGCCGATCAGGGCTTGCTGCATCTGCACGTCCGGGCCCAGGGCTGAAGCGCCGATGGCGCGCACCTTCATCTTGCCGCCCGAGAGCTTCTCGACTTGCTCGGCAAAGTATTTCGAGGCGCGGCCTTGGTTGCTCTGCTCGTTGAGGCCATAGCCAAAGCGGATCAGGCGCGGCTTGATGTCCTGGGCGACGACGGCAGAGGCCATCAGGGCGGCAGAGACGGCAATGAGAGTACGGCGCAGCATGGAAAGCTCCTGTTCAACGCAGCCAGTGCAGCGGTTGCGTCACGAGTTGAGGGGAGAGAGTGAACAGCACGAGAACGATCACATAGGTCACGAGAAACGGGTTCACGCCGCGGATGACCGCGTGCATGGACAAACGCCCCACGCCGGCCACCACGTTGAGCACGGTGCCGACCGGCGGTGTGATGAGGCCAATGGCGCCGTTGAGCACGAACATCAGGCCAAAGTACACCGGGTCGATGCCGGCTTTGAAGGCGATGGGCAGCATCACGGGGGCAAAGATGAGGATGGTCGGCGTGAGGTCGAGCGCGGTGCCAATGACGACGAGCACGACCATCATCACGGCCATCAGCAGGCGGGGGCTGTCGATCAATCCGCCCAGCCAGCCGGTCAGCACGCCGGGCAGGTCGGCCAGGGTGATCATGTAGCTGGCCACCTGGGCACCGGCGCACAGGAACATCACGATCGCCGTCGTGCGCGCCGCGCGGACCAGGACGGTGCCGAGGTCGCCGAGGGTCATCTCGCGGTGTACGAACAGCGAGACCAGCAGCGCGTAGAACGCCGCCACCACGGCCGCCTCGGTCGGCGTGAACACGCCGGTCTTCATGCCTCCGATGATGATCAGCGGCATCAGCATGGCCCAGCCCGCGCGCGCCGTGGACCGCAGGCGTGCCGACAGTGGTTGGCGCGTCTCGCCCGGCAAGTCCAGGTCCCGCAGCACCCAGAGCCAGGCCAATAGCAGGCCCACCCCCATCACCAAGCCTGGCACGATGCCCGAAACGAACAGCGCGGAAATCGAGGTGTTGGTCGTGACGCCGTAGATCACGAAGGGCATGGACGGCGGGATGATGGGGGCGATGATGCCGCCCGAGGCGATCAGGCCCGCCGAGGTCTCCATCGGGTAGCCGCGCTCGCGCATCATCGGCAGCAGGATGGTGGCCAGCGCCGCTGTGTCGGCCAGCGCCGAGCCACTCATGCTGGCCATCAGCACCGCAGCGCCGATGGCCACGAAGCCCAGGCCGCCCCGGATATGCCCGACCCAAGCCTGTGCCATGTCGATGATGCGGCGGCTGATGCCCCCGGCGTTCATCAACTCGCCCGCCAACACGAAGAAGGGCACCGCCAGCAGCGGGAAGCTGTCCACGCCCGCCACCAGGTTCTGCGCCAGCAACTGCGTGTCCCAGAACCCCAGCACCCAGGCCATGGCAGCGCCGGTCATCACCAAGGCCAGCGCCATGTTCATGCCCACACCCATCAGCACCAGCATGCCGATGCAGAAGATGGTGAATGCTTGGCCCTCGGGACTCATTCGACCTCCACGCCGTGGCCGAGGTCGAGCGGCTCGCGCCGGATCAGCTCCAGCAGGGCCATCACCGCAATGCCCGCGCCGCAGAGGAAAGCCGGCAGTGGCAGCAAGGCCGCCGGATAGCCGAGCACGACCGAGTGCGTGTCCCAACTCACACTGACCTGCTGCCACGCGCCCCAGGCCAGCATCACCGCTGCGGTGAGCACCAGCAGGCGCACGAGCACGGTGACGGCGGCAAACGCGCGGGGCTTGGAGCGCAAGGGAATCAGCAGGCTGGTGAAGGCCATGTGCTCACCCGCTGGGTAGGCCGCCGTGGCGCCGATGAAGACCATCCAGACAAAGAGCAGGCGCGAGATCTCCTCGCTGGCGGCGATGCCGCTGCCGAAGCCATAGCGCAGCACCACGTTGATGAAGACCGCCAGCGCCATCAGCGCCAGGCAGCTTGCCATCGCCACATTGGCCGCGCGCCGGACAACCAGCTTCATGAGAAACCCCTTGCGCGATGGGCAGGCACAGCTGGCGGCACAGGGGCACGGTTGTGGGGCACGGGCAATTTTGTGGAACCAAAGATAGCGCTAGCCTAGAGAGCGCTGCCCCGGTCTCCCAGAGGTAGTTTCCCGTGCCTGGTGCGGGTGACGCACCGGGCTGGCGTGCGCTTTCGTAGCGCGTGATCCCAGGCTTTGCCAGCCACGCAGCGCCGGGACGCCTGACGCGAAATTCCCGGGAAAGCCTGAGCAACACCAGCCGCCGTACTCGCATAATCCCGCGTCCCTGTTATCCAGTTACGCCATGACCCGTGCTACCAAGATCGTCGCCACCCTGGGCCCCGCTTCCAACACCCCGGAGGTGCTGCAACGCCTCATCCAGGCCGGTGTAGACGTTGTCCGCCTGAACTTCTCGCACGGCAAGGCGCAAGACCACATCGACCGCGCCCGCATGGTGCGTGAGGCCGCTGCCGCCGCCGGCAAGGAAGTGGCCATCATGGCCGACCTGCAGGGCCCCAAGATCCGCGTCGGCAAGTTCGAGGGCGGCAAGATCGAACTGGTGCCCGGCGCCAAGTTCGTGCTCGACGCTGACCGCACTGAACTGGGCAACCAGGAGATCTGCGGCCTCGACTACAAGGAACTGCCGCGCGACGTGAAGCCCGGCGACCTGCTGCTGCTCAACGACGGCTTGCTCAAGCTCGTCGTCGAAGAGGTGCGCGGCCAGCAAGTCCACACCACCGTCAAGCTGGGCGGCGAGCTGTCCAACAACAAGGGCATCAACAAGCAAGGCGGCGGCCTCACCGCCCCGGCCCTGACCGGCAAGGACATGGACGACATCAAGACTGCGATGTCCTTCCAGTGTGAGTACCTGGCGGTGAGCTTCCCCAAGAACGCGACCGACATGGAAATGGCCCGCCAACTGGCCAATGTGGCTGGCGAGCCCTACCGCCACAAGCCCGCGATGATCGCCAAGATCGAGCGCTATGAAGCCATTCCCCACCTTGAAGAGATCCTCAAGGCCTCGGACGGCATCATGGTCGCTCGCGGCGACCTAGCCGTGGAAGTCGGCAACGCCGCTGTGCCTGCGCTGCAAAAGCGCATGATCAAGATGGCCCGCGACCTCGACAAGGTCGCCATCACGGCCACACAGATGATGGAGTCCATGATCGTCAACCCGGTGCCCACCCGCGCCGAGGTGTCCGACGTGGCCAACGCTGTGCTCGACGGCACCGACGCCGTGATGCTCTCGGCCGAGACCGCTGCGGGCAAGTTCCCCATCGAGACGGTTGAGCAGATGGCCGCCATCGCCCTCGAAGCCGAGCGCGCCGAGTTCGTCACACTCGACACCGACTTCGCGGGCCGCCAGTTCGGCCGCATCGACCAGTCCATCGCCATGGGCGCCCTGTTCACCGCCCACCACCTGGGTTGCAAGGCCATCCTGGCGTTGACCGAGTCGGGTTCCACGGCGCTCTGGATGAGCCGCCACCGCATCAATGTGCCCATCTTTGCGCTGACAACCCAGAAGCAAAGCCAGCGCCGCATGTGCCTCTATCGCAATGTGCGCCCGCTGATCATGCCGTCCTTCGACGACCGCGACACCGCTCTGGCCGCCGCAGAGAAGCTGCTCGTCAGCGCCGGCGTGCTGATGCCCGGCGACACCTATGCCATCACCTGCGGCGAGCCCATGGGCTACCCGGGTGGTACCAACATGCTGAAGGTCTGCCGGGTGGCTTGATGGCCTGAGCCCCGTCCGCCCACCGCGTCAACGGCGCGCTCGGAACCTCCCGGCGCGCCGTTTCTGTATCTCCGTGTGTCGGCTGTGTTCCCTGAAGCCACGGGCCATCCCGAAACCGATTTGCGGGACTTGTGATAGCGCTACCCAGGACCGTATGCTGGCGTCCCCAATAGCCTAGGGATTTGCCATGCCCACCTACGTCCGCGCCCTCGTCCTGGCCGCAGCGTCGCTGTTCAGTCTGTCGGCATTGGCCGTGCCTGCGACATGGGGCGGCGGCGGGATCGCTCCGGCCACGCCAAGCTTCACCGCCGCGTCCTCTGGCACGCTGGAGCTCTATTACACAGGCCTCGCCGGCGGCTACACCAACCTGGTCGGCGTTCAAATCAATGGCGTCGACCAGCCTCTCACCGGGCTCAACAACCGAACTTCGACCTACGGCCAACTGCTGCAGTTGGGCAACGTCAATGCGGGTGACGTCCTGGTGTTCTTCTTGGACGTGACTGACACCAGCTTGCGCTACTACACCAATCCCAGCCTCAACCCCGATCAGGCCAATCACGCCTGGGCGCAGGCCTATGCGGGCGATCCCGCGGTTCCGGCCGGCATCAATATCGCTTTCGAGGACCTGGCCATTCCGGGTAGCGACTTGAACTATGCAGACCACAGTTTCACCTTCCGCATCGCTGGCGCCGTGCCCGAGCCGGCCTCTGCCGTGATGCTGCTGCTGGGGGTCGCGGGCCTGGCCGGCCTGCACCGCCGCAAGCAGCGCTGAATCTCACGCCCTCTGGCGCCAAGCGCCCGGCTTGAGGCCTTCAAGGCCCCAGCCGGGCGTTGTCGTTTTTGCAGGGCCGCGAGCGAAGCGCCCCTAGAATTCGCGCTCCCATGCGCTTCAGCCCGTTGCTCAGCCTCCCGCAACGACGCCGCTTCGGCGCCTGGGTGCTGGTGCTGTTTGTCTGGGGCCTGTTGTCGCCGGGTCTCAGCGTGGCCTTGGCGGCAGCCCGAGGGGACTACGGCCTCTTCCAAGAGGTCTGCAGCAGCAGCAGCGCCGCCCGTGCCAATGCCGAACAGCTACCGGGTGGCGATGCGCTGGCGATGCTCACGGCTGGCCACTGTGCCAGCTGCCATGGCGCGGTGCCCGACCTCGCTCCCCCGCCGGCCACGCCGGTGCTGGTCACGCCGAGCGTACTCAGCCAAGCCGCACCCCTGCTCTTCTGGCAGGCACCGCAAACGCTTTTTGCCTGGCGGCAAGCGCCAGCGCGCGCCCCACCCGCTCATCACTGAAGCCTGTTTGCTCACCCGCACGCCGGGTGCTCTGGCCCGCCGTTTGACGAGCCGCTTCTGTGTTGAGTTTCCATGCCTTCGAATCGCTTAGCCCTGGGCGCCCTCGCGCGTGCCCTCACGCTGCTCTGCAGCACCACCTTGCCTCTGCACACGGCCCTGGCCTGTGACGACTGCGACCCCGAACTGCACGCGTCGGCTGCGGCCGAGCCCACGGGCAGCGCTTCAGCGGCCGCCGCGCCGCAGCGTCTCGCCCCCGTCCGGGTCGACGGCCTCGCGCCCACTTCGCTGCCCAGCAGCCTGCCCACCACCCACGAGAGCCTGACCCGCGCCGAGCTGGAACGCACCGTCAACGCGACGGACGCCGAAGACGCGCTCAAGTACTTCCCCAGCCTGCTGGTCCGCAAGCGCTATATCGGCGACTACAACCACGCCATCCTGTCCAGCCGCGCCTCCGGCACGGGCAACAGCGCCCGCTCGGCCGTGTATGCCGACGGCATCTTGCTGTCCAACTACCTGGGCAATGGCGTGGGCGGCCTGTCCTTCCCACCGCGGTGGGGCCTCGTCACGCCGGAAGAGATCGAGCGCATCGATGTGATCTACGGCCCCTTCTCCGCCGCCTACCCGGGCAACTCGGTCGGCGCCGTGGTGGACTACGTGACCCGCATGCCCAGCCGCTTCGAGGCCCACGGCAAGCTCACGGCCACCTCGCAGCCCTTCGAGCTCTACAACACCCGCGCCACCTACAAGGCCTGGCAAGCCAGCGCGTCCGTGGGCGACCGCAGCGGCCCCTTCGCCTGGTGGATTGGCGTCAACCGCACCGACAGTGACGGCCAGCCCCTGACCTTCGCCACCCGGCTCTACAGCGCCGGCACCGCAGGCAGTGCCGGCACTGCCGTGACGGGCAGCATCAGGCAGCCCAACAGCGCCAACCAAGACTGGTTCCTGCTCGGCGCCGGTACCCAGTACAGCACCCAGCAAGACCACTTCAAGCTCAAGCTGGCCTACGACATCAGCCCGCAGCTGCGCGCCAGCTACGTGCTCGGCACCTGGCACAACACGAGTGAAGGCAACGCCGTCAGCTACCTGCGCGACGCAGCCGGCCAAGCGGTCTACAGCGGCGCCATCAATATCGAAGGCCGCCAGTACACCGGTGCCCAGGCGCTCAGCGGCGGCGACTTTGCCGTCACGCGCGAGCAGCTGCGCCACCGCATGCAGGGCCTCACGCTGAAGAGCCGCACCGGCGGCGAGTTTGATTGGGAGGCTGCCGCCAGCCAGTACGACTACCAACGCGACGACAAGCGCCAAAACGCTGCCAGCAACCCCCAGCCCGGCGCGCTGAGCGGCGGTGCTGGCACCCTGGCCGATGGCAGCGGCACTGGCTGGACCACACTGGCGTTGCGCGGCATCTGGCGCCCCGCCGGCGGTGGCCACGTGGTGGACGTCGGCCTGCAGCAAGACAGCTTCAAGCTCCGCTACCAGACCACCACGCTCGCCACCAACTACTTGCAAGAGGCCAGCGGCACCTTGGCCAGCCGCGTGCGCGGCGACACCCAGCTGCAAAGCGCCTTCGTGCAGGACACCTGGCAGATCGACTACGAATGGCGCACCGTGCTTGGCCTGCGCGCCGAGCGCTGGTCTGCGCGCTATGGCCGCACTGATTTCTCTGCCACCAGCAGCACCGACCACCCCGCCCGCACCGAGACTACCCTTTCGCCCAAGGCCGCCCTCGCCTGGCAATGGAGCGAGGCCACGCAGTTCAAGGCCGCCGTCTGCCGCGCCGTGCGCATGCCCACCGTGGCCGAGCTCTATGGCGCCACCTCCACCACCAACTCCCAGTACATCAACGACCCGAACCTCAAGCCCGAAAAGTCCTGGACCTTTGAGCTGAGCGCCGAGCAGTTCTGGGGGCCGGAGGCCGCGCCGCTGCAGTCCCGCGTCACGCTGTTTGCCGAGTCCACGCGTGATTCGCTCTACTCGCAGACCCTCTTCGACGCCGCCGCCAACCGCAACATCAGCCGCGTTCAGAACGTCGACCGCATCGGCACCACCGGGTTGGAGACCAGCCTCACCGCCAACGACCTTGGGGTCAAAGGTCTCGACGTCTCCGGCAGCCTCACCTACACCGACTCCAAGATCAAGCGCAACGCCGGCTTCGTCGTCACGGCGGGCGACACCGTCGGCAAGTGGCAGCCCAACATTGCCCGCTGGCGCGGCACCCTGCAGGCCAGCTACCGCGTGAGCGCCGCCTGGACGGCCAGCCTCGCTGCGCGCTACAGCGGCCGCCAGTTCCGCACGCTCAACAATGCCGACGTGAACGGCTTCGTCTACCAAGGCGTGAGCAGCTACAAGACCGTGGATGCACGCGTGCACTGGCGCATCGCGCCGCAGTGGACCGCCGCGTTTGGCGTCGACAACCTGAACAACTTCAAGTTCTGGAACTTCCACCCCTATCCGCAACGCAGCTACAGCGCCGAGCTGAAGTTCGACCTCTGATTGAAAGCCCGCCCGCCATGAAAGCATTCGCTCTTCTCCTCGGACTCGGCCTCGCGGCCAGCGTCGCCCAAGCCCACGTCGTGCTCGACACCCCCGAAGCCGAAGCCGGCAAGTCCTTCCGCGCCGCGCTGCGCATCGGCCACGGCTGCGACGGCAAGCCCACGCGGCAAGTCATCGTCAGCCTCCCCGAGGGCCTGCGCGGCGCCAAGCCCCAGCCCAAGCCGGGCTGGACACTGCAAGTCAGCAAGGCCCCGCTCAAGACGCCCTACGAGTCCCACGGCAAGCCCGTGCTCGAAGACACCGTCGAAGTGCACTGGACCGCCAACACCGAGGCCGACTACCTGCAAGACGCCTGGTTCGACGAGTTCGTGCTGCGCGCCACCGCCCCGGCGCAGCCCGGCGTGCTGTGGTTCAAGGTCCGCCAGCTCTGCACCCAGGGCGAATGGAACTGGGCCGATATCCCCAGCAACGAGACGCCCAAGCCGCGCGCCCCGGCCGCCAAGCTCACCGTCAAGCCATCGGCCGCGCCGGCCGCCCACGTCCACTGAGAGCCCGCCCATGAAAACTCTGATCACCACCCTGCTCGCCTTAGTCGGCAGCGCCGCCTTCGCTCAAACCACCGCCACCGACCCCTGGGTGCGCGCCGCCGTCCCCGGCCAGAAGGCCACCGGCATGTTCGTGCAACTGCAGTCCAAAGCGGCCACGCGCCTCGTGGCCGTGAGCACGCCGGTGGCCGGCGTCGCCGAGATCCACGAGATGAGCATGGACGGCGGGGTGATGCGCATGCGCG
>CALMQC010000721.1 GCA_937871895.1 uncultured Roseateles sp.
CGCTGGCGGCAGCCGCCGTCGAGCTTTGGGCGGCAGCACGGCTGGCGGCCAACGCACCAGGACTGCGGGCGGTGGCGCCGCGCGCCTTGGGTTCTGGGGTGGTGCCGGTGGCGTCGTCGCTCAGTGGCTGGCGGCTGGCGGCGCGGGGGTCGGTGCCGGCATTGGCATTGGCGGCGTCGCTGGCCTGGGCGGCTGGGGCCAAGGCTTGCTGCACAGCGGTGGCCAGTGGCAGATCGCGCAGGGCCTTGTCAGCGGCATCAGCGGCCTGGGCTTCGGGCGCGGCGGCTTTGGCTGCGGGCAGCGAGACCTGTGGGGCGAGGTTGGCGTCGGTCGCCGCGTCGCCGGGCTTGCGGGCGTCGGCGCTGGTCGAATCGGCATCGCCATCGGCGGCCTTGGTGGCGCTGGTGTCAGCGTCGGCATTGGCGTCCGCAGCGGCGGCGGGCGGTGCGTTCTGTGCCTTGGCGTCGGCGCTACGGCCCAGGCCGGGCTGCCCAGGCTGCGCGCTGCGTTGGCGCTGGGCCAAGGCCCGGGCGGCGCGCATTTGGGCGGTGACGGTCTCGGATGGCCCTTGGGCATCGGCATCGGAGGACGATGCGGCCTCGTCATCGGGCGTCTTGGGCTTGTCGCCAGCCTGGGTGGCGGCCTTGTCGTGCCCGTTGGTGTGGATGCCTTCGTTCAGGAACTGAGCGAAGGGCGGCGCGCCCGGCGGCTGGCCGGCGTTGGGTGCGGGCGGCTGTGACACGCCGGCGGACCGGCTGCTGAGGGAGACGGCAGGGTTCAGCATGGCATCAGTAGGTGAGGTGGGAGTGGGCGCGCTGGGCGTGCACGCGGGCCGCGAATTCGTCGGCGTGGCGTTGCTCCATGCGCTGGGCGGCCTGGCGCTGCTCGGCCTGGCGGCGTTCGATGAGCTTCTGGATGCCGGCCACGCGCAGCTCGGCGGCCAAAAGGCGCTGGCGGGCTTGCTCAAGCCGCGAGTCGGCATGGTTGCTGACGTGGTGTTGGCTGTGGACGGCCTGGTCGAGCCGCTGGCCGAAGGACTGGTAGCAGCCCACGATGTCCATCGCGGCAGCCTGGCTGGTGAAGCTGTTCGTCCAGCGTTGCTGGAACTCTTGCCGATAGCTGGTCAGCTGCTCGTGCTGGTGACGGGCATTGTTGGCCTGCGCCAGCGCGCCTTGCAGGGCCTGGGCGGCCTCGTCACGCTCGGCGGCTGCACGCTCCAGCAGCAGGGTCAACACTTGCAAATTGGGGGCCGACATGCGCGCACTCCGGTTCCAGCCTCATCCGTCATCCTTCGGCAGATTCAGCGCCAACTTCAGGTGCCGTGGACCAGGCTTTGCAACTGCTTCGTCGATTCGTGAAGTCCTGCCGGACTGTGCATGTCCTGCTGCAGGAGTCGGTTCATGTCGGCGTGCAGTCGCACGGCCAGATCGAGTTCGGGGTCGCTGCCAGGGGCATAGGCCCCGAGCTGGATCAGGTCACGGGCTTTGTTGAATTTGGCCAGCAACTGCCGGAAGCGACGCGCGGAATCGAGCTGGTTTTGCGGCGCAACACTGGGCATCACGCGCGAGATGGAGCGCTCGACGTCGATGGCCGGGTAGTGCCCCGCCTCGGCCAGCTCTCGTGAGAGCACGATGTGGCCGTCCAGGATGCCGCGTGCGGCATCGGCAATCGGGTCCTGCGGGTCGTCGCCTTCGGTCAGCACCGTGTAGAAGGCCGTGATCGAGCCCTCGCCGGCTTGCCCGTTGCCGCTGCGCTCCACAAGCTGCGGCAGCTTGGCAAAGCAGCTCGGTGGGTAGCCCTTGGTGGCGGGCGGCTCACCAATGGCCAGGGCGATCTCGCGCTGGGCCATCGCATAGCGGGTCAGCGAGTCCATCAAGAGCAGCACGTGGCGACCTTGGTCGCGGAAGTGCTCGGCGATGGCGGTGGCGTAGTGCGCGCCTTGCAGGCGCATCAGCGGCGGTGAATCGGCTGGCGCCGCCACCACGACCGAGCGCGCCAGGCCTTCGGCACCCAGGATGTCCTCGATGAACTCCTTGACCTCGCGGCCGCGCTCGCCGATGAGGCCGACGACGATCACATCGGCTTGGGTGTAGCGGGCCATCATGCCGAGCAGGACGGACTTGCCCACGCCCGTGCCGGCAAAGAGCCCCAGGCGCTGGCCACGCCCCACGGTGAGCAGCGCATTGATGGCGCGCACTCCGGTGTCCAGCGGTTCGCGCACGGGGTCGCGGTCCATGGCGTTGATCTGGCTGCGCCCCATGGGCTCGGCGGCCACATCCCGCAGGGGACCGGCGTGGTCCAGAGGAT
>CALMQC010000722.1 GCA_937871895.1 uncultured Roseateles sp.
TCGCCCATTTGCTCCCAGGCCAGCAGGCTGTGCTGCAACTCGCGGATGGTGCGCTCGCCCTGGGCGTGGTCGCGGTCCAGCTCGTCCAGCACGGCGCGCAGCTCGGGCGCCCGGGCGCGCAGCTTAGGGAAGAGCAGCTCGCTCTCCTTGGGGTGGTGCAGCCTCTCGGGGAACTCGTCCACGTAGAACAGCATGGCGCGCAGGCTCGCAAAGTCGGGCTCGCGGCGGCCGGCCAGTACCTGAGGCAGGGTGCGCAGCATCGCGGCCAGCACGCCGTGCTCGGCGCGGATGATGCGGAGGGGCAGAGGCAGCATGGGGCGAGAGCATGCCCGCCACGGGTGCCCGAGGCCTTGCTTTGGATCAAGCCGGTCGGCCGCCGTATGCGGCGTTAGGGGCAGGCGAATCGGGCGCTGATCCCGCATCCAGGGGAGCCATCCAGCAAGCCAAAGTTCACGGGATGAGGAGCGGAAGGTAGCGCTAACAACACCTTCCCACCTAGAATTCTCGGGTTGTCCCGCCCCTGTCTTCACCCCGTTTTCTGAGGAAAGCCCTGGTCATGTCCGCCACTGCCACCGCCACCCCTTCCCTCATGGCCACCGCCATCCGCGCTCTGGCCATGGACGCCGTCCAGGCCGCCAATTCCGGCCACCCGGGCGCCCCGATGGGCATGGCCGACATCGCCGTGGCGCTGTGGGGCCGCCACCTCAGGCACAACCCGACCAACCCGCATTGGGCTGACCGTGACCGCTTCGTGCTGTCCAACGGCCACGGCTCGATGCTGATCTATTCGCTGCTGCATCTCACGGGCTATGCGCTGCCCATCGAGGAGCTCAAGGCCTTCCGCCAGATGCACAGCAAGACTCCCGGCCACCCGGAAGTGGGCATGACCGCCGGCGTCGAGACGACGACGGGCCCGCTGGGCCAGGGCATCACCAACGCCGTGGGCCTGGCCCTGGCCGAGAAGCTGCTGGCGCGTGACTTCAACCGCGACGGCCACGCCATCGTCAACCACCACACCTTCGCCTTCCTGGGCGACGGCTGCCTGATGGAAGGCATCAGCCACGAGGCCTGCGCGCTGGCCGGCGTGTGGAAGCTGAACAAGTTGATTGCCATCTACGACGACAACGGCATCTCCATCGACGGCAAGGTCGAGCCCTGGTTCGGTGACAACACCGCCCAGCGTTTTGCCGCCTACGGCTGGAACGTGATCGGCCCGGTGGACGGCCACAACGTGGACGCCGTGGACGACGCGATCGCCAAGGCCAAGAAGAGCGCCGACAAGCCCACGCTGATCATCGCCAAGACCACCATCGGCAAGGGCTCGCCCAACCGCGCCGGCACCGCCAAGGCCCACGGCGAGGCCCTCGGCCCCGACGAAATCAAGCTGACCCGCGAGGCCCTGGGCTGGGCGCACGAGCCCTTCGTGATCCCCGCCGAGGTCTACGCGGCATGGGACGCCAAGGCCTCCGGCGCCAAGCTGGAAGCCGCCTGGGACGAACGCTTTGCCGCCTACGCCGCCGCGCACCCCGAGCTGGCCGCCGAGTTCAAGCGCCGCATGGCCGGCCAGGTGCCCGCCAACTTTGCGCAGGCCGCTGTGGACGCCGTCATCAAGGCCAACACCGAAGCCCAGACCGTGGCCAGCCGCAAGGCCAGCCAGCTGGCGCTGGAGAGCTTCACCGCCGCCGTCCCCGAGCTGCTCGGCGGCAGTGCCGACCTGACCGGCTCCAACCTCACCAACACCAGCCACACGCCCAACCTGCGTTTCGATGCAGCTGGCCTGCCCAACAACGGCCGCCACGTGAACTACGGCGTGCGCGAGTTCGGCATGGCCGCGATCATGAACGGCGTGGCCCTGCACGGTGGCTTCATCCCCTACGGCGGCACCTTCCTGACCTTCTCGGACTACAGCCGCAACGCCATCCGCATGGCCGCGCTGATGAAGATCCGCGTGATCCACGTGATGACGCACGACTCCATCGGCGTAGGTGAAGACGGCCCGACCCACCAGCCGGTCGAGCACGTGTCCAGCCTGCGCCTGATCCCCGGCCTCGATGTCTGGCGCCCGGGCGACACGGCCGAGACGGTCGTCGCCTGGACCATGGCCATTGGCAATGCCACGCGCCCCAGCCTGCTGGCCCTCTCGCGCCAGAACATCAGCTACGCGGCCAAGACCAATGTGGACGAGATTGCCAAGGGCGCCTACGTGCTGTCTGAACCCGCCAAGGGCAAGGCCAAGGCCGTGATCATTGCCACCGGCTCCGAAGTGCAACTGGCCCTCAAGGCCCAGGAGCAACTCGCCGCCGAAGGCATCAAGGTCCGCGTCGTCTCCATGCCCTCGACCTCGGTCTTCGACCGCCAGGACAAGGCCTACAAGAAGGCCGTGCTGCCCAAGGGCCTGCCTCGCATCGCCGTCGAAATGGGCGTCAGCGACTACTGGTGGAAGTACGGCTGCGCGGCCGTCGTCGGCATCGACAGCTTCGGCGAGTCGGGCCCGGCGGGTGAGCTGTTCAAGCACTTTGGCTTCACGACTGAGAACGTGGCGGCGACCGTGAAGGCGGTGTTGAAGGGCTGAGGCTGTTGGTGGGTTGGCGCGACAACGGGTCGCCGGGGCTGCGTACGGCGCGCCGCTGAAACGGCCTTCGGCTGCTCTGCGGTGCTCGGGATTCCGGCCCGCCGCACAACTCGCTTCGTTCGCTTCGCTCACTGCGCTCAGACAGGGTGCGGCAAGTCAGTTGTTGAAGCGCGTGAGTACACGCGCGGGCCAAACGCCCT
>CALMQC010000723.1 GCA_937871895.1 uncultured Roseateles sp.
GCGCCTGGGCGTAGACAAAGCGCTGCTGCAGGCTCAGTGTGTTGGCGTGCCGGTCCAGCAGTTCGGCCAGCTCCAGCATCTGGTCCAGTGTGGCCACGGCAAAGTGGGCGTCGTCAAGCTTGAGCTGCTCGCGGAAGATGCTGAGCACCGCATAGAGCTTCTTCACGCCCATGCGCTGCGAGATGGTCTGCACGTGGCGCCAGTTGGGCGCCACCGGGGCCTTGAAGTCGCGCGGGGCGCGGGGCTCCTTGGGCAGCAGCTCGCGCAGCAGCTTGAGGCTGCTGGCCTCGGCCTCCTTGAGCACGCTGACAAAGCCCTCGTCGTGCAGGCCGTAGCGGCCGGCACGGCCGGCGATCTGGTGCACCTCGCTGACGGAGAGGTCGCGGTCACCGACGCCGTCGAACTTGCTCAGGGTCGAGAACAGCACGCGGCGGATGGGCAGGTTCAGGCCCATGCCGATGGCGTCGGTCGCCACCAGCACGTCGGCCGCACCCACGGCAAAACGCTCAGCCTCGCGGCGCCGCACCTCGGGCGGCAGCGCGCCGTAGATGACGCTCACCGTGTGGCCGCTCTGAGAAATCTGGTCGCGCAGCATCAACACGTCGCGCCGGCTGAAGGCCACCACCGCATCGCCAGCCAGCAGGTGGGTCATGGGCACAGGGGCCGGCATCAGCTGCACCTGCTGCTTGCGCTCGAAGACGCGGCGCTCGACCTTCTCGCCGCAAAGCAACAGCAGCCGCTCGATGGCCGGCGCCGCGTAGGCCGAGGCAATGATGATCAGCTCGCGCGCCGGCACGCCCACGATGGCCTGCGTCCAGGCCCAGCCGCGCGAGTCGTCGAACAGCATCTGGGCCTCGTCGATGACCGCCACGTCCAGCACGTCACGCGTGTTGACCATCTCGATGGTGCTGGAAACGACGCGGGCGTTCTCGGCCGGCACCGCTTCCTCGCCGGTCAGCAAGGAGCAAGGCACACCCCGGCCCACGAGCCGGTCTCGCCCCTCCAGCGCCAGCAGGCGCAGCGGCGCCAAATAGGCCCCATCCAGCGCCTGGGCCAGCCGCTCAAAGGCCGCATGCGTCTTGCCGCTGTTGGGGGGGCCGAGGTAGAGCGTCACCTGGCGGCCCAACTTGCGCGCGGTCTCGAAGCTGTCCGGGTAGCCCTGGAAGGCCAACTCCCGGCCCAGGCGGCTGAGCTGGTCCTGCTCCTCGACGCCTTGCTCCCAGCGGTCCTGCGCACGGGTCAACGCCGCCAGCAGGTCTGCGAGCGGCTGTGCCACCGAACACTCGGCCTGCAGGCGCGGCAGCAGCGAGGCGAGCTGCGCGGGGCTGCCCAGGGCTTCGCTGCGCGCCAGCAGGTGGTCCAGATGAGTCTTGAGCGCTGGCGCGTGCTCGTAGGCTGGCGCCTGGCCCAGCGCGTGCCGCAAGCTGCCCACGTCGCCATCGCGGAAGAAGGCCCACACGGGCGCGTCGTGCTGCGGCACGCGGTGCGCCAGCTCGATGCGCCAGCCCTCATGCGCCAGCGTCAGCGGCTGTACGGCCAGGCGCGTCCAGCCCTGCGCCTCGCGCCGCAGCCCGAGGGCGTCCAGTTGCGCCGCGCGCTGCTGCATCAGGCTGCGCAAGGTGGGCGCAGGCGGCGTGGCGGCCAGTTGGGCCAGCGCCGCCGGGATGTGCGCCGGCGCAATCCAGCGGCTGGGCCGCCCACCTGCGGCCGAGCGCGAGATCTGCACCCAGCCGCGTTCGTCGTAGGCAGCGTCGCTGCCGTCGTCGAGGTCGTTCGGCGTCAGCACCTGCGGCAGCGCGTGGGCGTTCTGGCGCAGGCGCTGCCAGTCTTCGGGCGTCAGCCCGGCTGGCAGGCGGTTGGCGTGGCGCGGGTGGGGGAGGTGAAAGCCCGGAGGCTGAGAAGCAGGAGGCGCTGAAAGCTGGGACATCGTGGGCCGCATTGTCCCTAGCTGCCACGAGGGGCGATGCCCCGGCCCGTAAGATCGTCGTTCCCGCCCACAGCCGCCTGCCTGCGAGCCCCCGCCATGCCCCACATGCTCCTCATCGTCGAACCCCTGGGACAACGCGCCGAGCGCGGCCTGGAGGGCGGCAAGGACGCCTACACCCGCATGGTGGCGTTTGGTGAGGAACTGGCGCAGGCGGGCCTCTTGATGTCGGTGAACTCGCTGTCCAGCAACCAGAAGCGCCTGAATATGGCCAATGGAGCAATGGTGGTGACCGACGGCCCCTTTGCCGAGGCCAAAGAGATGGTGGGCGGCTACTTTTTGCTCGACACCGAAGACCCCGACGTGGCCCTCAGCTGGGCGCAGCGCTGCCCGGCCGCCGCGTGGGCGACCATCGAAATCCGCGGCGTGGGCCCCTGCTACACCTGATCTGTCGAAGCACACAACGCTGGATCGTCGTCCCCGGTAGCCCCAGCAGGAGACCCCGATGCGATTCATGATCCAAGTCCGCGCCACTGTCGTCAGCGAGGTCGGCGCCCCGCCCACGGGCCCCGAGTACGCCAAGCTGTTCGAGGAGATGGGCGCCTTCCACGAAGAGATGGCGCGCGCCGGCGTGCTGCTCGATGGCGCCGGCCTGCGCCCCAGCCGCAATGGCTGGCGCCAGCGCTATCACGCCGATGGCCGCCGCGAGGTGGTGGACGGGCCCTTTGCCGAGACCAAGGAGCTGATCGCCGGCTACACCCTGATCCAGGTGCGCTCGGAGGACGAAGCCCGCGCCTGGGCCAGCCGCTTCCCGCAGCCCTTCCCGGCCATGGACTGCGAGATCGAGGTGCGGCGCCTGTACGAAGACGCCGATTTCGCCCCCGGTGGCGACATGGCCCTGCGTTGAGCCTCGGCTGAGCGCGCATGAACGACGCTGACCTGGCCGCCAGCGTGTGGCGCCTTGAGCGCAGCCGCTTGATTGGCGCCGCCGCCAAGCTGCTGCACGACCTGGACGAGGCCGAGGACTGCGCGCAGGACGCCCTGATCGCCGCGCTGGAAACCTGGCCGCGTGATGGCCAGCCCAACAATGCGGCCGCCTGGCTGATGACCACCACCCGCAACCGCGCGCTGGACCGCTTGCGCCGCCGCCAGATGCTGGCGCGCGAGCACGAGGCCCTGGCCGCCGACGACGAGGCCGCGCAGGCGCACGTGACGCCCGACTTCGTGCCCGGGCTGGACCTGGCGCGCGAGCGCGCGCTGCTGGGCGACGAGCAACTGCGGCTGATCTTCATCGCCTGCCACCCCGTGCTGGCGCGTGAGGCGCAGGTGGCACTGACGCTGCGCCTGCTGGGCGGGCTGGAGACTGGCGAGATTGCCCGCGCCTTCCTGGTGCCCGAGGCCACGCTGGCACAGCGCATCGTGCGGGCCAAGAAGGCGCTGGTGGGCCAGTCCTATGAGCTGCCGCCGCCTGACCAATGGGCCGAACGCTTAGACGCCGTGCTGGCGGTGGTCTACCTGATCTTCAACCAGGGCCATGCCGATGTGCGCACCGAGCTCTGCGACGAAGCGCTGCGCCTGGTGCGGCAACTGCAGCACCTGCTGCCCGACGAGGGCGAGGTGCAGGGCCTGGCGGCCTTGCTGGAGATCCAGGCCTCGCGCCTGCCAGCGCGGCTGGATGCCGAAGGCCAGCCCGTGCTGCTGCTGGAGCAGGACCGCCGCCGCTGGGACCGGCTGCTCATCCGCCGCGGCCTGGCCGCGCTGGCCCGGGCCGAGCAGCTGAGCGAGGCCGCTGGCGCCGGCTCCTACACACTGCAAGCCGCCGTGGCCGCCTGCCATGCCCGCGCAGCTCGGGCCGAAGACACCGACTGGGCCGCCATCGTGGCCGGCTATGACCGCCTGCTGGCGCTGCAGCACTCCCCCGTGGTGGCACTGAACCGCGCCGTTGCCGTGAGCCACGCCCAAGGCCCGGCAGCGGCTTGGCCGCTGCTGCAAGCCTTGGCACAGGAGCCCCGGCTGCGCGACTACCCCTACCTGGCCGGCGCCCAGGCTGACGTGCTGGAGCGCCTGGGCCACAACGCCGACGCCCGCGAGGCTTACCTGCGGGCGGCGGCGCTGTCAGACAGCCCCGTGCAGCAGCAACTGCTGCGTGCGCGGGCCGCAAAGCTTCGGGGCTAGGCCGCCACGCGGAAGACCGAGACCGTCGTCACGAGCTGCTGGGCCTGGGTCTTCAGGCTCTCTGCCCCGGCGGCACTTTCCTCCACCAAGGCAGCGTTCTGCTGCGTGGCCTGGTCCATCTGGCCCACGGCGTCGCCGACTTGCTGGATGCCGCTGGTCTGCTCGGTGCTCGCCGCCGAGATCTCGGCCATGATGTCGCTGACGCGCCGCACCGAGGCCACGAGTTCGTCCATGGTCTTGCCGGCGCGGTCCACGAGGCCGGTGCCTTGCTCGACCTGCTCGACGTTGCGGCTGATCAGCGACTTGATCTCCTTGGCAGCCTCGGCGCTGCGCTGCGCCAACGTGCGCACTTCGCCGGCCACCACGGCAAAGCCACGGCCCTGCTCACCGGCGCGGGCGGCTTCCACGGCGGCGTTCAGCGCCAGGATGTTGGTCTGGAAGGCGATGCCGTCGATCACGCCAATGATGTCGCCGATGCGGCGGCTGCTGTCGCTGATGCCACGCATGGTGTCCACCACCTGACCCACCACCTCGCCGCCCTGCGCGGCCACGCCCGCAGCGCCTTGCGCGAGCTGGTTGGCTTGGCGCGAGTTCTCGGCGTTGTTGCGCACGGTGCTGGCCAACTCCTCCATGGTCGCAGCGGTTTGCTGCAGCGCGCTGGCTTGCTCTTCGGTGCGTTGGCTCAAGTCCGCATTGCCGGCGGCGATCTGCGTGCTGGCCATCGAGACCGACTCGGCCCCCTGGCGCACGCTCGACACCACGCTGGCCAGGCCATCGCGCATCTCGGCCATGGCGGCCAGCATGCTGGAGCGGTCGCCGGGGCGCAGTGCGATGTCGACCGTCAGGTTGCCAGCGGCAATCTCGCGGGCCACGTCGGCCGCGTACTGCGGCTCACCGCCCAGTTGACGCATCAAGGCCCGCGTGACCCACAAGCCCAGGCTCACGGCAGCGCCCAGCGCCAGCACCGCGCCCACGAGCATCACGTTGCGGTTCAGGGCCCGCAGTCGGTCGGCTTCCTCACCCCGTGAGCTCAGCAAGCTGCGCTCTTCATGGTCGAACTCGGCCTGCAAGCCGCGGAAGGCGTCCATCGCCGCCTTGTCCTTGCCGGCCTTGAATTCTTTGACCAGGTCGTCCATGGCCGTCTTGCCTGCGGCCACCTGCTGGCGCAGCGTGATCAAGGCATGGGCCACGGCCGCGAACTCGTTTTCCTTTTGCCGTATCGACTCCAGGCGCTTTTGCTGCGCGGCGTTGTCAGATGTCAGTGCCTTGGCCTCTTCCCAGGCCTTCTGGAAGTCCTTCTGGCCTTGCGTCCAAGGCGCGAGGAAGGCCTCGTCCCCCGCAACCAGATAGCCCCGCGCGCCCGTTTCCATGTTCACCATCGACTGCAGCATGCGGTCGGCCGTGCTCAGCACCTTGTAGGTGTGCTGGTTCCATTTATCGGCTTCAGCCAAACGGCTGCCGCTCACGAGCGAGGTCCCGGCAACCGCCATGAACACCAGGATCACCACGCCAAAGGCCAGCATAAGACGCTTGGCCACGGTCATCGAGCTCATACCTACTCCTGGAAAGTTCGTTGTCGTTCCGAGGCCCCCTCGTTGGGGCCATCGAGCTGGTGACTGAATCCTAAAGGCGAAATCCAAAAATATCATTTTTGCAGATTTAGATTTCCGTGCATTCGGCACAGGCGGGCCTATTGACATCACGTGTCTACGTGTACTATCGTACTAGTACACATGGACGCAACCCATTTCGTCAGCATCAACACCGGCTCGCCCGAGCCGATCTACCGCCAGCTCATTGAGCAGGTGAAGCGCCGCGTGGCGGCCGGGCAGCTCAAGGCGGGGGACGAGATCCCGTCCGTCCGCGAGCTGGCCCAGGCACTGGCCGTGCACCCCATGACCATCTCCAAGGCTTTCTCGATGCTGGAGATGGAGGGCGTGCTGGAGAGGCGGCGCGGCCTGCCCATGGTGGTGGCGGCGCAGCACACCCGCGCCCAGCCCGCCGCCTCGCGCGTGGAACTGCTTCGCCCCACGCTGGAAAAGGCCGCCGCCGAGGCGCGCCAACTGCAACTCGACCCCCAACAGGCGCTGGACCTGTTCTCCCAAATCCTTGACGAGGAGCCCCCTCAGCCATGAGCACCCAACACTTCCCGCACAGCACCACCGCCGTTGCCCAGCTGACAGGCGTTTCCCTCGCCTATCCCAAAGGCCCGCAGGTCCTGCAGAACCTGACGTGGCAGCTGCTGCCCGGCCAGGTGGTCGGCCTGCTCGGCCGCAATGGCTCGGGCAAGACCACGCTGCTGGAGGCCCTGCTCGGCCTGCGCGACCCGCAAGCCGGCCGCATCGAGCTCTTCGGCTGCCCGGCCGCCCAGCTCAGCGACGAGGCCCGCGCCCGCATCGGCTACGTGCCGCAGAGCAGCGACCTCTTCGACACCTTCACGCCCACGCAGCTGCTGGCCTACTTCCGCAGCTTCTACCCGCGCTGGAACGAGGCCAAGGTCGAGGGCCTGATGTCGCGCTGGGACATCCCGCGCGACCAGCCCATCCGCAAGCTCTCTGGCGGGCAGCAGCAGCGCCTCTCCATCATCCGCGCGCTGGCCCACGAGCCCGACCTGTTGGTGCTGGACGAACCCGTGGCCAGCCTCGACCCCGTCGGCCGCCGCGACTTCCTGCGCGAGCTGGTCGACCAGGTGCTGGACCGCGGCACCACGGTCGTGTTCTCCACCCACATCCTCTCCGACCTGGAGCGCGTGGCCTTCAACCTCGCCTTCATGAGCCAGGGCCAGATCGCCCTCCAAGCCCCGCTTGATGAGCTGCTGGAGCAGGTGCGCATGCTGACCGGCGCGAGCAGCGAGCTCAGCAGCCTGCTGCAGCGCCTCGGCGTCACGCCGCTCAAGCGCACGCAGCTTGAGGGTGGGCAGGAGCGGGTGTTGGTGAAGTTGGCGCAGGCGCCGACGTTGCCGCCGCATATCGCGGCGAGTGCGCTGAATCTGGAGGATCTGTTTGAGGAGCTGACCTGATGAGCCATGCGCCCAGCATTGCAGGTCTTGCTGGCAGAGCCGTGTGGGCGGCCTGGTCTACAAGCTGGCAAGCCGCGCATCCATGGCGAACCGGGCTGACTTTGTTGCTCCCCGCCGTCCCGATGCTGGTGTACCTCCTTGGCCCCTGGCAATGGCAGCCAATGGCGAAGGCACTCGCAAGCCTGCCGCTGGCCATCGCCCTGTTCTTCGTCATTTGGGACCCGGTGGCTACCGGGCTGACACTGCAGAACCATCCCCACTCCGCGCGACTCGTACCGCGGCAACCCATTGCGATGCGAGTGGCCACCGTCGGCGCGTGGATCGCGGCGACGGTGGTACTTGCCGCCGTGCTGCGGCCTGGGCTCTCTGCTGCTGGCGCCTCTACTGCCTCGGGTGTACTGACTGCAAGTCTGGTTACCGCCATCGCCCTCTGGCAGCGGCGTTGGATACCGGGCCTGGGCGTGCTGATGACGCTCGCAACATTCGTTGTGATCTGGCTGTACGACCGACTCCCGGCAGTCGCGCAAGCACAGCCTCCTGCGTGGCTGTCGTGCTTGCTGGTGGCCGCCACCGCATGGGGCGTCGCCAAGACTCCGGGGCGCGGCGATGCTGCGCACGGTCAGAGCTACCAAGTCTTGCAGGCGGTTCGCCTCGCCTCAATTGAAGCTGGCGGCGAGCACGACGCCTTCGCTCGGGTGCGGGGACGAATGAACCTCTCCCAAGCCCATGGCCGGGCCAAACATCCCATCCCGGGTTTGCGCCATGACATGGACCCGGCAACCAAGCTGGCCTGCCTACTCTTTGGTCGCAGCGCTTTGAGTGCGCTGCGCCTATCTGGCATCTTGACCATCGTCGTCGGCGTGCTCGCTGCCGTTTGGATCGGGCTGGCCCGCAATGGCCCGGACACGAGCGGCGGAGTCATTGAGCTTGCCATGACTGCCGTGTTCGCGGTCGGCATGCTGTCCACCACGGGCCGGCAGCTTCACGTCGAGGTATGGAAGTTGCGTCGCGAGCAGGGGCTCCTGCAACTGCTTCCTAACGTCGGGACGCGACAGGCCCTGGCCACACAACTGCATCGCGCCTGGGTGCGGCACCTGTGGGCGCACGTGCTGCCGCCATGTCTCGCCCTCGTCGCGTGGGCCTACTGGCGAGGAAACAGCGCGCTCCTCGTGGCATTCCTTTTCGGTTTGCCTGCAGCCCTGACCAGTTGGCCAAGTCGGATTGACCGCCTGCGCCCGATCAACTCGTCATTGCGAGACATCGGCGGCCTTGTGCTTACCGTTTCGGCCTACTGGGGCCTCGCGCAGAGCAGCGCCGTGCAGTTGCAGATCGCCGCAGCACTTGGGACTGCGGCACTCGTCGCCGTGCTGATATGGAAGGCTCGCGAAGCCGCGCAATCCCGCCACCCGCTGTTGATCGCCTGTGTCGACTAGCGAGACACCTCAATCGGATCAGCTCGACATGTCTTCAACCCCACTCCCACAACCCTTGCTGCCGTCCCTGGGTCAGATCCTCCTCAGCCCCTTCCGCCAGGAAGGCCATAGCTGGAAGTTCGTGCTGGCGTTTGCGCTGCTGGCCACCGTGGGCTTGGTGATCATGGTCCCGCACGGCCAGGACAAGGTCGCGACGATCATGGCCACGATCTGGTGTGTGGCGATGTTTGGATGGCTGGTGATGTCCATCCTGCGGCAGAACCACCCTTTTGCTGCGCGCTTGGTGCCAGGGCATGTGCGCCGGCTGAAGCTGGTGCTGATGGGCGCCTGGGCGGTGACGTCCATACTGAGCGCGGCAGGCTTTGCTTACGCGACCGGCCTGCAGCATCTGGCGCTGCTCTTGGCGTCGGGCGCGGTATGCAGCTTTCTGGCGCTGGGCATGCGCTGGTGGCCGCTGTGGATCGTGATGTGGCTGGCGCCCATGCTGATGGCCTCGCCCACGCTGAAGGGCGCCTGGCAAAGCACACTGCGCAGCAGCATCGACGCCTGGCAGGCGCAGCCCGAGCTCGCCACGCTGGCGGGGCTGGCGCTGTCGGCCGCCGTGCTGCCCTTGATCATTGGCCGGGGCGGCGATGCCCACATCCGCTGGTACCAACGCCAGACCCAGATGCGCGAGCTGATGCGCACGGGCGGTGGGGTCAAAGGGCTGGAGCAGTTCGGCCGCTTGGGGGAATGGATGGAGCGGCCCTTCCTGCGCGTGACGAACGCGTGGCTGCAGCGCACGCTGCGCCTCGCTCAGCCGACGCCGGCCAGCACCATGTCGCGGCTGGAGATCGTGATGCACGGGCGCCAGCACTGGGTGCGGGGCCTGTTGGGGCTGGGGCTGGCAGTGGTGATCCTTGGCCTCATGTTCGGCCTGGTCGCCGCGCTCATTGGCGGCAACATCGACATGCAAGGCGCCTGGAAGGGCGGCGCAGCAGGCCTGTCCTTCGGCTTGATCAGCATCGTGCTCGCGCCCATCACGGCGGCCGTCAGCTCACTGTGGTTCACGCGGCGCGAGCAGGCGCTGCTGGCCTTGTTGCCGGGCGTGCCACAAGGGTCGACGCTGAACCGCTGGGTGCTGTGGCTGCACCTGCGCCGCGTGCTGTGGGCGTTTGGGCCCGGCCTGCTCTGCTTCTGGGCCTTGGCGCAGGCGGCCGAGCGGCCCAGCCTCTTCACCATGCCCTTCACGTCCCTGCCCATCGTCGCGCTGCTGTTGCTGCAGGCGCCGGCTCGCTTCCACGGCGGCCAGGCGGCCATGCTGCTGCCGGGCCTCGCCTGGATGCTGTCCACGGGCCTGGGCCTCGGGCTCGTGGAGATGAGCGGCTGGGTCACGGTGACGGAGCTGAACCTGGCCTGCGTGGTCCTCACCGCGCTGATCGCCGCCTGGGGCTACCCGCGCCTCTTGCGCGCCGCGCCCTCACTCCCCGCCGGGCGCGGCCGCCAGGCGGGCGCTGATCGCCACGCCCACCTCCTGCAGGAAGGCCCGCACGCGGGCGGTCTGGCGCAAATCGGGGTGGGTCAGCATCCACACCGGCGTTGAGACCTCGCGCAGCGGCTCGGACACCGGCACCAGGTCGGGCTCGGTGGCCTCGATGAAAGTGGGCAGCAAGGCCAGCGCGAGGCCCGTGCGGGCCATGGCCACCACGGGGTGCAGCAGGTCGATGCGCATCACCACCTGCTGGGGCAGGATGTTCTCGTGCATCCAGCGGTCGTAGAAGCGGCTGCGGCTGTCCTTGTCGAAGGCGAACCAGGGGTAGTCGCGGCACAGGCGCTCGATGGGCTGGATGCTTTGCGGCAAGTGCGCCGCGCCGCGCTGGGCGTAGACGCGCATGGTCATGCGCCCAAGTTGCCGGCCCACCAGGTGCTGCGGCACTTCGCGCGCCATTCGCAGGGCCACATCGGCCGTGCGGCGCGACATGTCCACCAGCTCCGAGTTCTCGCTCACCTCAACCTCGATGCCCGGATGCTGGCGCCGAAAGGCCGCCAGCGGCTCCGGCAACAGGTAGAGCATGGCCACAAAGGCGGTGGAGAGGCGCAGCACGCCCGAGAGCTGCAGGTCACGCCCAACGATGCGGCGCTCCACCTCGTCCACCCCGGCGCGGATCTCGCGCGCCTGCGCCGCCGCCCATTCGCCCGCCTCGGTGGCGGCATAGCCCTGGCGGTGGCGCTCAAAGAGCCGCGCCCCGAGTTGCGCCTCCAGCGCGTCCAGCCGCCGCAGCACCGTGCTATGCCGCACGCCAAGCAGCTGCGCCGCTGCCGTGAGCGAACCGCCCTCGGCAATGGCGAGCACGTAGCGGAGGTCGTCCCAGGCCAGGGCACTCATATTTGCATCCTTGCAAATTCAATCTGCACTCGGGGGCCTGGATTGTGCATGGATGCGCATCTAGCATCCAGCTCCATGGTTCCCCCCAGCCTGCACCTCGTCCTCAGCCCAGCCCCGGGCGCTGACCCCGATCTCCGCAGCTTGGCCGCAGAGCTGAGTTCGATCACCGCCCAGGAACTCGGCCTCGACGCCCGCCAGATCGTGTTGCGCGTGGTGCTGGCCGAAAGCAGCCAGTGGTTCGTCGGCGGCCGCAGCCTCGCGGCCGACGGGCGTGCCTGCTACCAACTGCGCGTGCTGCTCGAATCCGGCAGCGTTGGCCGCCCCCAAGCCCTGATGCGCGTCCTGCACGAGGCCTTGCGCGAGCGGCTGGGCAGCCTGCACCCCAGCAGCGGCTGCACGGTGGAATGGGTGGCGATGTCGCTGCGCGAGTCGGACCTGGACGCGAACACTGACCGACAAGCTGCCTGAGCAAGATCAGTGCACCAACGAAAAACGCGCCCCACGGGGCGCGTTCTCGTTTGCTGGCGGAGAGGGAGGGATTCGAACCCTCGGTACGGGGATACCGTACGCCTGATTTCGAGTCAGGTACATTCGACCACTCTGCCACCTCTCCGCAGAAG
>CALMQC010000724.1 GCA_937871895.1 uncultured Roseateles sp.
GACCTGGTTGGGGTAGTCGGTGCGTCCGGTGGCCATGATGGCGTCCTGACGCACCGCCTGCACCTCCTCGGGCAGGATCTCGGGCGTGGGGTTGGCCAACGCAAAGATCAGCGGCTGCGCGGCCATGCTGGCCACCATGTCGGGCTTGAGCACGCCGCCGGCCGAAAGCCCGAGGAAGACATCGGCACCCGCCAGCACCTCGCGCAGCGTGCGGTGCTCGGTCTTTTGGGCGAACACGGCCTTGTCGGGGTCCATCAGCTCGGTGCGGCCCTCGTAGACCACGCCGGCCAGGTCGGTCACCCAGATGTTCTCGCGCGGCAGGCCCAGCTTGACCATCATGCCGATGCAGGCCAGCGCGGCGGCGCCGGCACCTGAGGTGACAAGCTTGATCTTCTTGATGTCCTTGCCGACCACCTTGAGGCCGTTCAGCAGCGCGGCGCCGACGACGATGGCCGTGCCGTGCTGGTCGTCGTGGAAGACGGGGATCTTCATCCGCTCGCGCAGCTTGCGCTCGACGTAGAAGCAGTCCGGCGCCTTGATGTCTTCGAGGTTGATGCCGCCGAAGGTGGGCTCCAGCGCGGCAATCACGTCAACGAGCTTGTCGAGGTTCTTCTCGTTGAGTTCGAGGTCGAAGACGTCGATGCCGGCGAACTTCTTGAAGAGGACGCCCTTGCCCTCCATCACCGGCTTCGCAGCCAGCGGGCCGATGTCCCCGAGGCCCAGCACGGCCGTGCCATTGGTGACCACGGCCACCAGGTTGCCGCGCGAGGTGTAGCGGAAGGCATTGGCCGGGTCGGCCACGATTTCCTCGCAGGCGGCGGCCACGCCGGGCGAGTAGGCCAGCGCCAGGTCGCGCTGGTTGACGAGTTGCTTGGTGGGGGCGATGGCCACCTTGCCGGGGGTCGGGAACTCGTGATATTCGAGCGCGGCCTGGCGGAGCTGGGCGCGCTTTTCTTCGGGTGAGGGCATGCTGATCAGAGGTGGGATGCGAATGGGGTGGCGTCCGGTGAAACCGGGTGTACCTAAACCCCAACGCTACACCCTGGCAGCGCTTACCAGCCAGCGGCCCTTGGCGAAGTGTGCTTGCGGGATGGAGAACCCAGGCGCCATCAAGCCGGGCTCAGGCCGGACTCAGGCCGCCATGCTCAGCCGGTCACGCCCGGCGTGCTTGGCCATGTAGAGCGCCTCGTCGGCAGCCTGCAGGAAGGCCTGTGCGCTGAGGTAGGGACGGCTCGGGCTCATCGCCGCCAGGCCGACGCTGACGGTCAGCTCGGCCCCGGCGGTCTCATCGGCACCACCGCCATCGGCCACACGCAGACTGCGCACATCGCTGCGCACTGACTCCAGCACGCCCTGGGCGGCCGACACCGAACAGCCCGGCAGCAGCACGACGAATTCCTCGCCGCTGAGGCGCGCGACGATGTCGGTGTCGCGCTTGAAGCGCTCGGCCAGCAGCAGCGCCACGCGCTTGAGCGCCGCGTCGCCGGTCTGGGCGCCATGGGTCTGGTTGAAGCGCTTGAAGTCGTCCAGGTCCAGCACCGCCAGTGCCAGCAAGCCGCGCTGGCGCTGGGCGCGCTTGAACTCGCGGCGCAAGGCTTCTTCGAAGGCGGTGCGGTTGAGCAGCCCCGTCAGGTTGTCATTGCGCGACAAGCTGGCCAGCTCGCGGTTCTGGGCTGCCAGCTGGGCGTTGGCGCTATCGAGGGCCTCGCGCTGATGGTCCAGCTCGCGCTGCAGGCGCCGCACGTCCTGGTCCTGGGTATGGATGGAGTCCTGCGCACGCTGCATGGCGTGGCGAATGCGGTCCATCTCAGCCGTGAGGCTGTGGGCCAGTGGGTCGGTCGGGGCACCCAGCGGCACAGGGCCGGTCTCCAGTGCCTCGATGCCGCGCGCCAGCTGGCGCAGCGGGCGCAACAGCAAGTGTTCCAGCAGGGCCAGCAAGGCGGCGCTGAGCACGCCGGTCAGGCCCACCACGAGGCCGAAATGCTCGCCCAGCGCACTGCCCAGCGACCCCAGCTGCAGCGCCTCGAAAGCCAGCACCACCACAAAGACGACGGCGGGTACCGCCAGCGAAATGCGCAGCCTCAGCGAGGTCAGACGCCGGGCGTTGCCGTCGTCCTCGTCTTCCAGCGAGGAAAGGGTGGTCGTGCTCTGCGACATCCCAAAATTGTGCCCAGCCCCCCGAGAACTTGGGGGGCGGAAAAGTCGGGGTTTTCCACTCCGGGCACACCCGGGGGTGCGCTGGGCGGTCAGGGGCTGGTGACAACCGGCGCGGACTTCACCGCCGCCATCACGCTGCAGTTGCGGCCCTGGCGCTTGGCCTCGTAGAGCGCAGCGTCGGCGGCATTGATCAGGCTGGCCAGGTCGCTTGCGCCGCCAGCTGGCAGGACAGCCAGGCCGATGGAGACCGACGCGCGCAGCGGCGTCGGGCTGTCCGAGAAATCGCGCCCGGCCACGGCCAGGCGGATGCGCTCGGCCACCTCCAGCGCGCCCTCCTCCGCCGTGCGCGGCAGCAGCAGCACGAACTCCTCGCCGCCATAGCGGGCCGCCAAGTCACCGCTGCGCAGCATCTGCTGGATCAGGCGGCCGACCTGGCGCAAGACCTGGTCCCCGGCCGAGTGGCCGTGGGTGTCGTTGACCTGCTTGAAGTGGTCCACGTCGATGAAAAGGCAGGCCAACGGCGCCCGGTGGCGCAGGGCCTGGCTGAGCTCGATCTGGCTGCGATGGTCGAAGTAGCGGCGGTTGTGCAGGCCAGTGAGCG
>CALMQC010000725.1 GCA_937871895.1 uncultured Roseateles sp.
GCGGGGGCGGAGCGCGGGTCGCCCTCGGCCTTGCGCTCCTGCTTGCCGTAGCGCACGGGGCGCAGCTCGCGCAGTGCCGCAAAGCTCTGCTTGACCCAGTCGTCATAGATGCCTTGGGCCGCGCGGCGGGCGTTGATCTCGTGCAGCTCGGTGGCCTTTTCCTCAAAGGGGTAGGCCTGCTCTTCGAGCATCACGTTGTACTGCTCCAACTCCAGCTTCTTCAGGCCCTTGGGCCGCTGCGAGGCGAGCATGGCGCGGCCAAAGTCTTGGTACAGCGCGGCGGACTGGAAGGCCGCTGCGGTGACGACCTCGGCCACGCCGTAGTCCGCCGCCACGGCATAGGCCTTGAGGGCGTCTTCGAGCTTGGCCTTCTTGGCCTTGAGCTGGCGCGCCAGCGGCTCGACGAGCTGGACCTTGCGGTAGGCGTCCGCCGTGGGCTGGGCCAAGGCCAGCGCCGCCTGGGCGCCGAGGGTGCGGGTGCGTGGGGTGCGGGCGTCGGCGCCCGTTTGGTCGGCCTGGAAGACCTCGCGCATCAAAGCCAGCTCACGCGCGGCGTTGCCATCGGCGCGGGCCAACAGGGCCAGGCGGTAACGGGCCTCCAGCGCGGTCTCCAGCGGCTGGGGGTAGGCCTTGAGGTAGCGCTCGTAGGCTTGGGTGAGCTGGGTGCGGGCGGCGGGCGTGTCGGCACTGGCCTTCTCGCGCAGTTGCAGGGCTTGCCAGAGCGCGGCGCGGGCTTGAGCCGGGTCGGCCTGCGCGGCCGAGAGGCGCTCCATTTCAGTCGCGGCCTGAGCCCAGCTGCCCTTCTCGGTGTAGACGAGGGCGAGCTTGGGCGTCAGCTCGGCCTGCAGCGCGTGCTTGGGGTAGCGGGTGCGGAAGTCTTCCAGCACCGTGGCGGCTTGGGACCAGTCCTTGAGGGCGATGAGGGCGGCCGCGGCGTCGTACTGGGCGGCGGCCCGGACAGGAGAGTCGGGCGCCAGCGTGGCGATGCGACTGAAGTGGCCCACGGCCTCGCGCAGCTGGCCCTTGGCGCGCGCTTGTTCGCCCTGCTTGTAGACAGAGGCGGCGAGGCGCTCGGTGAGGTCGCGGCGGGCGGGCTCAGCGGCCGGCGTCAGGGCCAGCACTTGGGCATAGCCCTGCTCGGCAGCAACAAAGTCAGCGCGCTCAAAGGCCGCGTGGGCCAGCACCGTCCAGGCCACGCGCTGTTGGGCGGGTGGGGCCTTCATGGCCAGCACCTGCTTGGCGGTGGCGGTGGCGCTGCCGGCGTCGCCCAGCGCATAGAGCTGCTCGGCGGCGTGGGTCAGCACGGCAGCGGCGCGGGCGTCGGCGGGGAAGGCGGCGGCAAAGCGCTGGGCGCTTTCGGCAGCCGCCTTGCGCAAGGCCGGCAGCTCGGGCGCGGCGGTGGTTTTCTCCAGCTGGGTGTAGGCCAGCAAAGCGCTGTAGCCAGCGTCGCTGCTGCGGGAGTGGACGGGGTAGTTGTAGGCAGCTTGCTCGTAGGCGGGCACGGCCTCGGCAAAGCGCTTGTCCTCGAACAACAGCTCGGCGAGCAGGAAGTGCTGCTGCGCGGCTTCAGCCTCCGTGGGGAATGAGTCGAGGTAAAGGCGATACCAGCGGATGGCCTCGGCGTAGTCGGCGGACGCCTTGCTCTTTTGCGCCAGCGCGTGGTGGTGGCGGGTCAGCTCGGTGAGGTGGGTTTTGACGAGGGGCTGCGCTTTGGCCCAGCCCTCGGGGTTGGCCTGGCGGAACTCGCCCGTGGCGCCGTAGCGGGCCACGTAGTCCTTCTTGGCCTCCAGCGCCTGGTTGAGGAAGCCATTGCCCTGGTAGATGTCGATCACGCGGGCCTGCAGCAGCGGGGCCTGGGCGTGCAGGGGCTGGCGGCGGGCAAAGGCGCCAAAGGTGTCGGCCGCGTCCTTGAGCCGCTCTTGCTTGAGGTAGAGCTCGCCGAGTTGCTCGTAGACGCGGAACTCGTAGGCGCTGCGACCGGGCTGGTTCACGTAGGCCGCGATGGACTCGGCCCCCTGCAGCGTGGCGAGGCTGATGCTGGTGACGCGGAAGGTGTCTTCCAGCAGTTCGCGCTCGGCACGGGTGAGGCCTTGCAGGCTTTGCAGCTCGCCGGTTTGAGCGAGGGCATCGGCCTTGAGGTCGAGCACCTTGAAGAAGGCGCTGAGCGCTTCGTCGAGCTTGGACTGCTTGAAGCGCGACCAGCCTTGCATGTAGGTGGCGCGGTCCTGGAAGCTGTTGCTGCCGTCTCTCAACAAGGTGCTGTAGGCGACTTCTGCCTTGGCGTACTCGCGCAGCGCAAAGAGCAGCTCGCCCCGGCGGAACTGGGCTTCGTCGAGGTAGGCGGTCTTGGGGTATTGCTTGACGAGGCGGTCCAGCGTGTCCAGCGCCACTTCGAGCAGGCCGGCTTGCTCCTGCGCGCGGGCCATCTGGTAGAGCACGCGGTCGTTGCCGGGGTCCTGGGGGTAGGCCTTGAGGTAGTCGCGGTAGCGGGACAGCGCGGCGGCGTAGTCGGGGTTGGCCGCAGCCGCACTGGTGGCCGAGACGTTGTCTGCGCGGTCCATCTCCAGGTCGCCCAGGCGGCGCAGGGCCTCGGCGCGCTGGGGGGCCTTCTTGGTGGCGGGCGCAGCGTCCAGGAACTTGCGGTAGGCCGCGATGGTCTGCTCCTCGGTGGCCTGGACGCCCGCGTCCTTCTCGACCGTGGCGCTGCGGCCGGCCAGGGTCTTGAGGGTGGGCGGCTCGGGCGGGTCGCTGGCAAACCAGCGCTGCACGCTGGAGCAGGCGCTCAGGCCGGCAGTCAGGCCGACAACGAGGAGCAGAACCAGACTACTTCGCACGGTCGCCCTCCTTGTGGCCGTCCTTCTGGCTGGCGGCGCGGTCGTGCAGTTGCGCCACCGCGAAGTGGGCCTCGGTGCTGTAGAGCGCGAGGCGCTCTTTCTGCTTCACGAGCTGCGCGATGGCGATCTCTTGCGCCGCCTGCTGCTGCTGCTGGGTGAGGCGGGCCACCTGCGGGATCAGGGCAGCGATGCGGGCGGCCTCGGCCTGGGTGCGGGCGGCAAACGCGTCGAAGCGGGCGGGTTCCTGCTGCTGGGCGCGCGCCAGCGCGGCCTCGCGGTCGCGGGCTTCGCTGAGCGCACGGTCGATGGCACGCAGGTCTTTTTGCGCCGCCCACAGGCGGGCGGCATGGTCCTGGGCCAGCTGCCAGGTGAGCAGGCCGGTGGCCAGGCGGGCGCGATGGCGCGCGGCGTCCAGGCCAGGCTCATCAGCCAGCGCCTTCAGGCTGGCGTTGACGCGCTGCACCCGCTCCAGCAACGCACGCTGCGCAGGCGTGGCCAGGGCTTCGATGTCCACCTCGCGCTCCACGCGTTCAAGCTCGGTGGCCAGGGCATCGCGCTGCTGCTGCAGTGCGCCCAGGCCGGCGGCATTGGCTTGGGCCAGCACCAGAGGCAGGCGCTGGGCGTAGGCCTGACGGCGGTGGGCCACCATGTCGCCAAAGGCCTCGATCTTGTCCTGCCACGCCTGCAGGTTGCCGGCCAGGAAGTGCAGGTCGCGCAGGTTCTTGAAGGCCTCCTGGAACTCGTGCTGGGCCAGCACATCGGCCAGGTGGCCGGCGTGCGGCATGGCGGGCAGCTGCTGGATGGCGTCAAACCAGCTCATCTCGGCGCCCGGAGTGGCCGATGGATTCGCGGCCAGCAGCCCCTCGATCAGACGGCCGGCACGGATGGCGGCGATGGACTCGTCCAGCAGCGCGCTCTCCTGCCCATAGAGCGCGATGGCCTCCTGGTAGCGCGTGAGCGCCTGGCCCAGCGCGCCCAGCTCCACGTAGGACAGCGGCACCGCCAGCCGGGCCTCCAGCACGGCGGCGTCGCGCGCATCGCGGCGCAGCAGCTCCTGCCAGGGCACCAGAGCCTCGCGGTGCTTCTTGGCCGCCGCCAGCGCCCAGCCATAGCCCAGCAGGGCCTTGCTGGACTGCGGGCCCTCCAGCCGCACGCGCTGCAGATAGCCGGAAGCTGCTTCGGCCTGCTCATCGCGCAGCAAGGCAAAGCCAAGTGCGAGGTTGGCTTGGTCACGCAGCGCCCGGTACTCGGGCGTGGCGGGAAGCTGGGGCGAGGTGGCTTTGCCGAGTTCATCGAGCCAGACGCGGCCGCCGGCCACGTCGCCATTGCGGACCAGGGCCACGCCGAGGTTGTAGCGGGCATAGAAGCTCGCACCTGGGCTTGAGGTTTTGGCGCCAGTCAGGCTTCTCAATTGCTGGGCGGCACCGGCGTAGTCCTGGCTGGCCAGCAGCACATTGGCGTGCAGCAGCGCGCGCTCTTCGTCGAGCTGCGGGGGTAAGTGGCTGCCGATCTTGCCGAGCGCGTCCAGCGCCTCGGGCAGCAAGCCGCGCTGGTAGCGGATCTTGGCCAGGAAGAAGCGCGCGCGGTCTTGCACCGCTGGCTTGGCGCCTGCGTCGAGCAACTGCGCAAACACCTCGCCGGCCTCGCGGTGCAGACCGTAGGACAGCAGCATGCCGCCGCGCAGCAGCTCGGCCTCGTCGTCGTGCGGCGCCAGCCTCTCAAAGTGCTGCGAGGTCATCAGCCCGGTGATGGCGCTGAAGTGGTGGTCCTGGAAGAACTGGAACAGCGTGTCGCCGTAGTGCGGCGCCTGCACCAGCTTTGGCGGCGGCGCGTCCGCTGCACAGGCACTGCCAACCCAGCAGGCCAGCACAGTGACGAAGGTGAATGCCCGGCGCACGCCCTGCCCTCTTATTGCCATACCTTGACGTCGAACTCGGGCTGCAGCTTGGCCGTGGAGTCAACGATGCGCAGCTCGATGTAGGACGGGTCGGCGCCCTTCTCGAACTTGAGCGTGGCGGCGCGCTTGTAGTCGCGGAAGTGCGGGCCCTTGCCGGTGAAGAAGGCCACCACCTCGTGCGTGCCGGCCTTGAGATTGCCCAGGTAGACGCGCTGCATGCCACCCCGGTGCAGGGCCTGCACCTCCAGCGGCGAGTAGAGGTGGCTGGCGACGAGCTTGTCGTCGACTTTCAGCTGCAGCGAGTCGAGCTCGAACATCTTGCCCACGTCCATGGAGACGAACACCGCCACCTGCGTGCTGGCGGGGAAGAGCAGCTCCTCCTCCAGCACCAGCAGGTCGCGGTTGAGGCGGATGACCTCGGCCTTGACGGCCTCGACGCGTTGGTCGAGGGCTTGGGGTGCCTCGGGGGCGCTGGCCGCGTCCGCAGGAGCGCTGGCCGCCGCCACGGGCGCTGGCACGGCGTCTGCCGCCCAGGCAGGCAGGGCCACCGCCACCATTACCACCACCGCAATCACAAGGGTCAACAAGGCACGCACTCGCGTTCTCCTTCAGAAGCTGGCCGTGGCAAACAGCTGCAGCACGTGGGCGTTGAGCGCATAGGGCGTGCCGGTGCGCAGGTCGGTGAAGTCGCTGTACTTGAAGTGCAGCAGTTGGTAGGCGGCGCTGAGCTTGATGTCCGCCTCGCGGACCTTGCCGGCCGTGTAGGTGAGCTTGGCGCCGAGCCCCACGCTCTTGAAGCTGCTGAGCTGGCGGTTGCGCGAGAGGTAGAGCGTGTCGGCCACGGCGTTGTCGCTGTAGAACAGGGCCTTGCCTTGCGAGTGCAGGCGCAAGGACCCGTCGATCAGGAAGCTCTCACCGACATAGCGGCTGTAGCCGGCCTCGACGGTGTGGGCGCGGATGGCCCAGTTGTCCCAGAAGTAGCGGTAGGACGCGCGCACCGCGCTGCCCCCGGCCAGCGCGCCCACGGTGCCGAGCTTGAGCGCGCGGCTGGAGCGGGTGCGGGGGTCGTTCTCGGGCACAAAGGCCCCGCCCACGCGGGCCGAGCGATAGGGGTTGCCCAGGTAGCCGTCATCGGCCACCGCCTCGACGTTGAGCGTGGCCAGCCAGTGGGGCGACAGGATCTGCGTGAGCCCGAGCCGGTAGCGCCAGTGGCGCGCTTTGTCGAAGAAGCCCACGTCGCGGCGGCCCACGTCGTCGGCCCCGCGCGAGAAGCCCAGCGACACCGTCGTCATGTTGCCGAACATGTCCTGCGCCACGTCAACGCTGAGCGAGCGGGCCTTGTAGTCGGGCTCGGTACTCTGCGTGGTGGAGACCGTGACCTGGCTGTCGCGGTAGACGTAGTCGCCGCCGACGCTGAACTCCTTGCGGGTCTCCTTGAAGGGGCTGGCCGTGGTGACCACGTCGATGGACGCGCTGCTGACCTGGTCGACGTAGACGCTGCCCTGCAGCGACACGGCGGTGTTCAGCTTCTTGCGCACGAGCACGGCCGGGCCGCTGGCGCGCAGGCCATCGGCCTCATAGATGTGGACCATGGCCTCGGCCTGGTCGTCGGGCAGGGTCACGGCGCCAGCCTCGGCGCCGACCAAGGCGGTGCCGAGCAGCGCGACGGCACGCAGCGACTTAGTTGCAGCCACAGCCGCCCCCCTGCACGCCATTCGCGCCGCGCGCGCCCTCGCGCACCTCGTACACGTGCTCGAAATGCTTGCTGGACAGCGCGTTGCGCGACACCTGCATGATCGGGTCGGCCAAGCGCTCGCGCTCGTAAGGCTTGACCCAGGGCTCGGGCGCCTTGAAGGGCGCGCAGCCGCCGAGCAGCAGCGTGGCGGCGAGCGCGGCAACGCTCAGAAGGGTGCGATGCATGGCGTTCATTCCTTCAGCAGTTCGCGGATCTGCTTTTCGTAGAGGGCCTCGTAGCCGGCCTGGTAGCCCTTGTGCAGGTAGCGCACGCGGCCGTCGCGGTCGATGAGCACCGTGGAGGGCATGCTGGCCAGCTCGAAGCGCTGGCTGACGGCCTTGTCGGCGTCCAGCAGCACCGGGAAGGCCAGGCCCAGCTGGCTGGCCACGGCCTGGGCCTTGCGGGGGTCTTCATCGACGTTGACGCCCAGCAGTGTGAAGCCCGAGCCGCGGTACTTCTGGAACAGCTGGTTGAGCAGCGGCATCTCCTGCCGGCAGGGGCCGCACCAGGTGGCCCAGAAGTTGACAAGCACAACGCGGCCGCGCTGCTCGTGCAGGCGCAGGTTGCGTCCGTCCAGGGTGCGCAACGTGAAGTCGGGCGCGGGGGCGGCGAAGCTGGCGCTGGCCAGGGCCGCCAGCAACAAGCCCGCGAGTGAAGTGAACAGCGCTCTCATGCGGCGACCTCAGAAATGGAAGGTGGCGCCGAGCGTGAACTCGGGGTTGTTGGTGTTCTGGCGCTTGCCCAGCAGGTCGAGCGCGTAGCGGTGGTCGCGCAGGTCTACCTGCAGCGAGGCCCAGTCGGCGAGGAAGACGCGCGCCCCCAGCCCGAAGCTGATGGTCTGGTGCTTCTGGTCCACGAACTTGGTGCCGCCCACGCCGGCCACGACGTACAGCGCCGACGCCCGCGCCACGCTGCGGCCCAGGAAGACCTCGCCGGGCAGGAAGTTCCAGCCCGCGAGCATGTTGTAGTAGCTGAGCTTCTGACGCTCGCTGACGAAGATGCCGCCGGGCAGGATCTGGCGGAAGCTGGCGTCGGTGACCTGCGAGCGGCCCAGGTTGCCTTCGACGAAGAAGTCTTCGGTGATGTGATACCCGAGGCGCAGGCCCTTGACGAGACTGGAGCCGAAGTTCTGCGTGGCATAGGTGCCGACGAAGCCCCCCACGGTGAAGTCGTTGGACGGGATGCGCGGCAGCCGGACGTCGCGGCGGTCCACCTCGGGGGTGATGACGGGCTCGGCTGCATGGGCAGCGCCGGCAAGGGTCAGCAAGACGAGGGCGAGGGCGCGAAGGATGTGCATGGTGGCTTTAGAAAAAGAACGAGAGGCCCGCCGTAAAGGCGCGGTATTCACTGGCCCGCGTGTCGGCCACGAAGGCGGTGTAGAGGCTGACGTCTGCGCGCAGGACGAAACGGTCGGTCAGGTGCCAGCGCACGCCGGCCACGGCGCTGGCGAGCTTGGCGTCGGTGGGGATCGAACTGACCAAGCTGGTGTTGGGGATGTTCTTGAACTTGCCCAGACCGATGCCGATGAAGGGCGAGAGCCGCTTGTCGGACCAGGGCTCGGCATTGACGCCGAGGTGCCAGAAATCGGTACCGGCAAACACGCCCTGCACCTGGCCCACGGTGGCCTCGACGGACAGGGTCTCGCTCAGGCGGTAGGCCGTCCAGAGCTTGAGCACGGGCTCGTTCTTGAAGCGGCCTGCCGCCATGCCCATCTCGACGCGGCGGTGCAGGTAGTCGTCGAGCAGCACGTCGCGGAAGGTCTTGCGCAGGCCGGCCTGGGTCAGCGTGGTCTCCATCTGCGCACGCGAGACCCAGCCCTCCTTGATGTTGTGCAGGTCGCGGCTGACGCGCACCTTGAACCAGTCGGTGTGGCGCAGCAGGATCTCGACCTGCTCGCCCCGCCCGGCCACATGGAAGACCGGGAAGCCGCGCCCGGGCCCGGTGTGCAGCTCCAGGTAGGCATCGGCCACCTGGACCTGCTCGGGCGGCTCGTCAGCTGCAAGCGCGGGCTGCGCGATCAGCAGCACGACGATCGCAGCGAGCACGGCCAGCGCCGCCAGCTTCAACCCGCGCATGACGCTGGCGCCGGAGCGCTGAATTCGTCCAGCCCCTGTGGCACGGGGTGGGACATCCAGTAAATCAAGGTGCGCGCCTTGGGGTCGCTCTCGTCCAGGAAGACGCGCCCTCCCCCATGCAGCACGCCGCGCACCAGAGGCTTGTTGATGAGGCGGCTGGCCGCGGGCTCGGCAAACACCACCTGGGCCTGAGCGGAGCGGAAGTTGCGGTACATCTCGGTCAGCCGCAGCGCAGCAGCCGACTCGGCATCTGGCGTGGCCCCGATCACGACCTCGGTCGCACGCGGGTTGATGCGCAAGGCCCCGCCGCTGCCGGTGTTCACGTCATGGCAACCGCCAGCCGCGCAGGTGTTGGTGACCGCCGTGCCGGCAATGGGCAGCAGCTCCAGCAGGATGGGGTTGACGCACTTTTGGTAGTAGGCGAACGAGAGCTTCTGCCCCGCGTCGGCCGAGGTGTTGGTGATGGTGGCCGGGTTGTCGAGCGGGTTGCCGCCGCCGCCGCAGGCGCTCATGACCACCGCCAGGGTCAGGCAGCCGCTGCGCATGAACCGGGTTTCCGGCCGACGCCGAGGAACAAGGCCACAGAGACACAGAGGCACAGAGGCCTTCTGAATTTCTCTGTGTCTCTGTGTCTCTGTGGCTGTGTTGGGCTTCATCTCAACAGCCCCCCGCAATCCACGCCGCGATGGCGTTGTAGTTGGTGCTTCCGGCAGGCAGAACTGCGGGTGCCGAGGCCGACGCGGCCGCCGGGTGCGGCACGGTGGACGGCCGGCTGAGCAGGTAGTTGCTGGGCGGCGCACAGACGTTGGAGATCATGCTGAGCGTGACGTTGAAGTCACCGTCTGCCGAGCCCGTGAGCACGAAGCGGTTCTTGCGGAAGTTGCCGGCCGGCGCGGCGCCGTTGGCGCTGCCCACGGGCTGGTGGCAGCCGGCCGCGCAGGTGGACATCAGGATGGGGTGGACCGTGGCCTCGAAGGCGCGCTGGGTCAGCTTGGCCACCTGCTTGACGCCGCCGGCACTCAGGTCGTTGTAGTACTTGCCGCCGAGGTCCATGAACTCGGCCAGCAGTCGCAGCTCGGCCTTGTTGAGCAGCTTGCTGTGGTCCAAGGTCGTGGGCGTGGGGTAAGTCTTGCGCTCCTCGCTGCCCACCTTCAGGGCCTGGCCAGAGAGGATCTCCATCAGCCGGCTCTTGCGCGCAAGGCCGAGGGCATCGCCTTCGCTCGCGTCGGTGTTGACAAGGGCCGGCAGGCGCTCCAACCGCGCCTCGCCATCCACCGCGCGCACCACGGGCAGGCCTGTAGCGGGGTCAATCTTGGGGTCGCCCTGCATCAGCCTCTCGTAGGACACCAAGCGCCCCGTGCCGGCCCGGGTGCCGCTGAGGTCGAGCTTGGCGGCACTGTTGTGGCAGCTGGTGCAGGTGTTGGCGCCCCGGTCGCGGGACCACAGCGGCTGGATGTGGTCGGGGTAGTTGACGATGCCCTTGGTGGGCACCGGGGTGGCCAGGTCGTTGGCCGGGTCGGGCTTGCCGTCGGGCGTGGTGTTGCCGGTGTAGCTGAGCGAGAGGCTGGCGCGCTTGCGGCCGCCTGTCTTGGCGGGGTCGGCCCAGACGTCGCTGTAGGCGAGGTCCATCGAGAGGCTGAGCAAGCCTGCGACGTTGTTGGTGCGCGTCTGGGCCATGGTCTCGCCTGAGCTGCGCGGGAAGCTGCTCGTCAGCGCGGCGGGCACGGTGTCCTTGATGGTCGAGGAGTTGAGCGCGGCCCCCCGGCGCGGGCTGTGGCAGCCGTCGCAGGTGCGCGTCTCGCCGGGGCGCACCTGGATCCAGTTGGTGTGGGTCTGGAAAGCGCGGCCGGCTTCGTCGATCACGGCCACGGCCAGCGGCACATCGCCCGGCACCTGGATCTGGAAGGAGCCATCGGGCTCGATGGGCGCATAGCCGAGGATCTGCTGGGGCTCGAAGTCGGTCTCGCCAATGGCCTCACGCGTGCCCATGCCGCCCTTGGGGGGCACGGCGCGCACCACGCGCACAAAGCGCGCGGGACTGCAGTAGTAGGCGGGCTTGGCGGGGTCCTTGAGCGAGAGCAGGTCAGCCACCTGCTTGCGTGTGTCGTCGGGGTCGGTGGGCGGGATGGTGGGGATGGGCGTGGTGCAGCCGTTGGCGCGGTCGGCCTCGGCCAGCACCGGGTCGCCCATGCGGCCGAGGCCGTCGGTGTCGTAGACGCTGCGCACCGACAGCAGGCCCATGCCGGGCGGCAGGTTGGCGCTGCCAGCCGCCAGCGCGCGGCGCGCCGAGGCGGCAGTGCTGGAGGGGTTGGGCTCGGGGCGAGGCTGCAGCGCGATGGGGTCGGTGTAGATGAAGCCCTCGGGCGGTGCCGCGACGATGAGCAAGGTCTTCTTGGCCGGGTCAAACATATAGACGGCGTAGACCGGCGGCACGTTGTCGCGGATGTTGGCGGTGGCCTCGGCGGCGGGGCTCATCTCGTCGCCCAGCGCCTTCAGCTCGGCCTCGCTGAGGTTGGCGCAGGGCGTGACGACGTAGGCCTCAGCACTGGAGGCGCGCTTGTTGACCTGGCAGGGCGCGAACGAGAGCAGCACGCGGTTGCTGCCGTCCCACAGCGGATAGGGCGTGGTGATGCGGCCCCAGCGCGAGAGGCCGCGCTGGAACTCCAGCGCTTTCTCGGTCGGGTAGCTCTGGCCCGATGTGGCCTTGACCTTGCTCGTGGCCGGGGTGTCCTGCTCGGAGAAGTTGGCGGCGTCCACAAAGACCAGTGCCCCGCCCTCATGCGTGCCCGACAGCGGCATCAGGTCGGACGCCAGGTAGCCCTTGAAGGCCCCGGTGGTGTCCATCTCGCGCGGGTGGAGGAAGCTGTTGCCCTCGCTGTGCGCGCCATAGCGGATGAACATATTGGTGCCGTCCGGCCGCACCGTGAAGATCTTGAAATGGTTGCGGCCGCCGACGTGGTCCCAGCGCGAGAACATGATGTCGCCATCCATCAGCACCACGGGGTTGCGGTCGTGGCTCTGGTTGACGGAGATCTGCGTGATGGCGCCGCCCTTGGCGTCCATGGTGTAGAGGTTGAGCACCTTCTCGCGTTCGTACTCGTCGAGGGCCGCATAGGTGTCGGTGCCGCTGGGCAGGTCCACCGTGGCGCGCTGGCGGTTGGACGCAAACACGAAGCCCGCACCGGCCGGCAGGTAGGCGGGGTCGACGTCGTCGTCGCCGGTGGCCGAGCTCGTCAGGCGCTTGAGTGAGCCCCCGCGCGGGCCGCCGGTGCTCATGTCGTATTCCCAAATGTTCCAGCGGCCGGTGCAGTCGGCGTGATTGCCGACCGGGCAGTTCATCGCGAAGACGATCTTCTTGCCGTCGTAGGAGGCCTCGGGGTCGGAGACATCGCCCTTGCCCTGGGTGTAGGCCTGGGTGACGTTGAACTCGGCCGCGCTGGCGGACGACTTCTCGCGGATGATCAAGTCGCCCCCCGGCGCAAAGCTCACGCCGGTGGTGGGGTTGAGGTTGATGCTGCTGGCCCGCTTGACGTAGGCAATGGGCACGTCGCCCTGCACGGTCAGGGTGTCGGGGTCGTGGCTGGGTTCGCTCTTCTCACCGGCGCCGCAGGCGGCCAGGGCCAGCAGAAACAGGCAGACGAACAGCGGTCGAAAAATCTTCATACGAGCCTCCTTGGAAGGCGTTGAAGTGCCGGCCAAGCGGATCACTGCACGCCCCCGCCGGCAGGGTTGAGCAGGCCTGAGGAGTAGTGCAGGCGGCCGTCGGCATCGACGACCACGGCATCCACGCCGGGCTGCGTCTCAATGAAGCGCAGGCCGCGCTCCGGGCCCATCACGAAGACGCACTTGGACAGCGCCTCGCTGGTCAGGCCGTCGTCGGCCAGGATGGTCACGCTCTGCACGCCACGCGCCGAACGGCCGGTGGTGGGGTCGATCAAGTGGTGGTGGCGCACGCCGTCGCGCTCAAAGTAGCGCTCGTAGTCGCCCGAGGTGGAGATGGCCGTGTCCTGCAGCGGCAGCACGGCCACCACCTCGCCGGCGCGGCGCGGGTCGCGCACGCCGATGGTCCAAGGGCGGCCGCGTCGGTCACCGAGCACATGGCTGTCACCGCCCGCGCTGACCATGGCGTGGGCGATGCCGTGGCGGCGCAGGATGTCGATGCCTTGGTCCACCGCGTGGCCCTTGGCGAAGCCGCCGAGGTCAATGCGCATGCCGGGCCGCGCGAAGCGCACGCTGCGCGTGGCCGCATCCAGCAGCAGGCCTTGCCAGCCGATCAGGCCTCTGGCCGCCGCCAGGCTGGCCTCATCCGGGCTGAGACCGGCGCGGTAGTCATACAGCTGCCCGGCGCTGGCGTAGGTGATATCGAAGGCACCGCCCGAGAGCGCCGAGAAGTGCTGGGCGCGCGCCAGCAGCGCAAACATCTCGGCGCTGATCCGCACGGGCTGAGCGGCGGCATCGCGGTTGATGCGCGACAGCTCGGAGTCGGGCTTGTGCGGGCTCATGCGGCGGTCGATGCGGTGCATCTCGTCGACAACAGCCGCCATGGCGATGTAAGCCTGCGCGGCGTCCTCGCACCACAGCTCGACCCGGATGACCGTGCCCATGATGGCCTCGACGCGCGAGTGCCAGCCGTCTTGCGCGTGCGCAGGCTCACGCGGCCAAGCCAAGGGGCCGGGCCCGGGATCGACAAGGTTCAGAGCTTGGTTCATGTCGCCAACCCACTGCCAAGGAAAGCGGGCATGAACCGCGCGCAACAGCCAGCGCTCAGATCACGTTCCCGCGACGATGCGCGGCATGATGGAGCGGTGCGCCGTGAAAAAAGGCGCATTTGGTTAGCGAACCGCGAACACCTTACATTCGGTCGCAGGCCGCCGGTAACCGTGGGTTGCGGGCCGCCAGCAGTTGCTAAAAACCTCGTTGTTTAGGTTTCAGCGCAACGAAAAGTCCGGCACTTGCAGCGCCAGCGAGCGCCTTCAAGCGCTCATAGGCTCAGGCTTCTGAGTCCGCGAACACCGACATGGTCGATGTCAGCGCCGCCGCCGCGCGCTGGCGGCGCAGCAGCTCCAGTTCGGACACCTCGGTGTCGCCGCCCGCATCGCGGTCGACCAGGGCGCAGGCCACGGCGGCCTTGCCACCTTGCTTGACGGCATACATGGCCTGGTCGGCCGCTGCGATCAAGGTGTCCACATCACGGCCATGGCGCCACAGGCTGGCAGCGCCAATGCAGGCGCTGACGCGCGCCAGCGCGCCGCTGCTGAGGGCGATGGGCTCGCACAAAGAAGTCAGCAGTGCGGTGGCCGCCTCGGCCAACTGCTCGTCACTGACGTCCAGCCCGGGCAGCACGACGACGAACTCGTCGCCGCCCAGGCGGCCGATCAGGTCGGACGCACGGCGCAGCACGGTGCGCATGCGCTTGGCGCAGGCGATCAGCACCTCGTCACCGGCCTGGTGGCCATAGCTGTCGTTGACGGCCTTGAAGCCGTCAAGATCGATGCACAGCACGCTGAGCGAGCCGCGCTGCAACTGGGCCTCGGCCAGGTGCTGCGAAGCGCGCTTGAGCGTGCCAACGCGGTTCTTGAGCCCGGTGAGCGGGTCGTGCTGGGACTGGTAGCGGGCGGCGCGCTCGGCCTGCTTGCGCTCGGTGATGTCAAAGATCACGCCCTCGACGGCCACGCGCTCGTCGGCCCCGGCGCCCTGGCGCAGCGAGAAGGTGCAGTGCACCCAACGCGGTGCGGTCTGGCTAGCTTGGCCATCCTGACGGGCGAGTTCAAGGTCCACGGTGGCTGTCCCACCGCTGGCCTTGGCGCGCTCCAGGATCTCGCGCACCCGGGTGGGCCGGGCAAAGACGAGATCGATGAAAGGCGGCGCCGCCTCGTCCCCGCTCTGAGCCTCGGCCACATGGCCCAGCAGGTGGGCGGCAGCAGGGTTGCACGTGACGAGGCGCAGGCTGGCGTCGAGCAGGAAGATGCCGGCGCGGCTGGACTCGAAGATCTCGCGGAACTGGGCCTCCAGCTCGGCCATGCGGATGCCGATGCGCCGCTCGCTGCCCAGCGCGGTCTCGCTGGCGATGATGAGGGCGTTGGCGCTGTCGATCAGCTGGCCGATCTCGTCCTGGCTGTGGCGCGAGGGCTTGCGCAAGCGGCGCGTGCCGCCGGGGGTGATCTGACGCAGGCGGTCCGAGAGCTTGACGATGGGCCGCGAGATCAGGCGCTCGGCCGCAAAGTACAGCACCACGGTCAAGACCAGCACCTGGCTGCCCAACAGGGCACTGACCATCCAGGCCTGGCGGGCCGCCAGCTCGGCCACGCGTTGGGTGTTGGCCTCCAGCGTGACGGTGCCGACACTTTGGCGCACGCTGGTGGGCGAGGCCAAGCGCCGCGTCACGAAGAGGCTGGACGCCTCGGTGGCGCTGTTGGCCCGGTCCAGCGGGTACTGCGCCACCAGGTTCCCGACCGGGGTACGCACCTCGACACCCGTGAGCAGCTCGTGACGGGCCAGACCTTCAAGGATTTCCTCCACCAGGCCCGTGTCGCCGCTGTGCACGGCAAAGGCCAGCGGCCGCTCAACGGCACGGGCCAGCGCCTCCAGCGTGCTCTGGCTGCTTTGATCGACACGCTGGTAGGCCCACTCGTAGCCAATTGCGCCCACAACGGCGCACAGCAAGGTGGCCACGCTGAGCACGGCCACGAGCAGTCGGCGCTGTATACCACCTCGGCTGAGAAATTGCATGTACTGGGGGGGCACCCGGGCTGGTTCGCTTGCGCGAACCCAGGCGAAGAACACGTCACGCCACCGGGACAGCGCCCAGTGACAACCCAGTCGCAATTTTAGGAAGCCACCCTGGGGGCGAAGGGCTTTCAGCCCCGACCCGTGGAGCCAAAACCGCCGGTTCCGCGCGAAGACGCGTCAAAACTCACGACCTGCCGGAAGGCCGCCTGCACCACCGGCACGATGACGAGCTGGGCCATGCGGTCGAAGGGCTGGAGGGTGAAGCTGGTCTGCCCCCGGTTCCAGCAGCTCACCATCAGCTGGCCCTGGTAGTCACTGTCGATCAGACCGACCAGGTTGCCCAGCACGATGCCGTGTTTGTGGCCCAGGCCCGAGCGCGGCAGGATCAGGGCCGCTAGGCCAGAGTCGGCAATGTGGATGGCCAGGCCGGTCGGGATCAGCTGGGTCTGGCCGGGTTCGAGCACCACCGGAGCGTCCAGGCAGGCGCGCAGGTCGAGGCCGGCGCTGCCGGGTGTGGCGTAGGCGGGGATGTACTCGGCCATGCGGCTGTCGAGCACTTGCAGGTCAATGGTGTGCATCAGATTCGGACAGAGATTTCCTGGATGAGCTCGCGCGCCAGCGAGAGCTTGTCGGCACGCGATAGCTCGCGCTGGGTGGTTGCATCGATCAAGAGCAGCGCGTTGTCGTCGCGCCCGAAGGTGGCGGGCCCGAGGTTGGCCACGATCAGCGGGATGCCCTTGCGGCGGCGCTTGGCCTCGGCGTGCTCGGCGAGCTTTTCGGTTTCGGCCGCAAAGCCAACGCAATAGGGCGGCTGCGGCAGCTGGGCCACGGCGCGCAGGATGTCGGGGTTCTCGGTCATCGCGATCTGGGGCGCGGTGATGCCGTCTTCCGCCTTCTTGATCTTGTGCGCATGCACGGCGGCAGGCCGCCAGTCGGCCACGGCCGCCGTGGCGATGAAGACATCGTGCTTGGCGGCGATGGGCAGCACGGCCTCATGCATCTGCACGGCGGTCTGCACATCGATGCGCTGCACGCCGGCCGGTGTAGGCAGCACCACGGGGCCGGCGATCAGCGTGACCTCGGCGCCCGCTTCGGCGGCCGCGCGGGCGATGGCAAAGCCCATCTTGCCGCTGGAGAGGTTGGTGATGCCACGTACCGGGTCGATGGGCTCGAAGGTGGGGCCGGCGGTGACAAGCACGCGCTTGCCGCGCAGCACCTTGGGCTGGAAGTGCGCGCCGATGGCCTCGAAGAGCGCAGCCGCTTCGAGCATGCGCCCGTCGCCCACCTCGCCGCAGGCCTGGGCGCCGCTGTCGGGGCCGAGGATGCGGGCGCCGTCGGCCACCAACTGGGCCACATTGCGCTGCGTGGCCGGGTGGGCCCACATCTCGCGGTTCATGGCCGGGGCGACGTAGAGCGGGCAGTGGTCCACACGCCGCGCCAGGGCCGTGAGGCTGAGCAGCTCATCAGCGCGGCCCTGCGCCAGGCGGGCGATGAAGTCGGCACTGGCGGGGGCGATCAACATCAGGTCCGCCTCGCGGCTGAGGTTGATGTGGGCCATGTTGTTGCCGGGGCGTGCATCCCACTGGCTGGTGTAGACCGCGCGGCCCGAGAGCGCCTGCATGGTGACCGGGGTGATGAACTGCTCGGCCGACTCGGTCATCACCACCTGCACGGTGGCGCCGGCCTGCGTGAGCAGGCGCACCAGCTCGGCAATCTTGTAGCAGGCGATACCGCCACTCATCCCGACCAGGATGTGGCGGCCGCCAAGGCGGTTGGCAAAGCTCATGCACGTCTCCGGAAGACGAGGTCCCAGACCCCGTGCCCCAGCCGCAGGCCGCGCGCCTCAAACTTGGTGAGCGGCCGGTAGGCGGGTTTGTCGGCATAACCGCTGGCGGTGTTCTCCAGCAGCGGTTCAAGGCTCAAGACTTCGAGCATCTGTTCAGCATAGGGCTGCCAGTCGGTGGCGCAATGCAGATAGCCACCGGGTTGCAGATGTTGCACAAGTTGGGCCACGAACCCAGGCTGGATCAGCCGGCGCTTGTGATGGCGCTTCTTGTGCCAGGGGTCGGGGAAGAAGATGTGCACGCCCGCCAAGGCGGCGGGGCCGACCATGTGCTGCAGCACCTCGACGGCGTCGTGCTGGACGATGCGGATGTTGGCGAGGTCACGCTCGCCGATCAGCTTGAGCAGCGCACCCACGCCGGGCTCGTGCACCTCACAGCCGATGAAGTCATGGTCAGGCAGCGCGGCAGCAATCTCGGCCGTGGCGCCGCCCATGCCGAAGCCGATTTCCAGCACCAGCGGGGCCTGGCGGCCGAAGACGGCAGTGGGGTCCAGCCGCTCAGGCTTGTAGGGCAGCACGAAACGCGGGCCCAGCTCGGCGAGGGCCTTGATCTGGCCCGTGCCCATGCGGCCGGCACGGGTCACGAAGCTCTTGATGGCGCGGGGGAAGTCGGGGTTTTCTGTGTTCATGGACTGTGGCTAGCCAACCGTCGCGAGTACCAAAGGCGACTCGGGAGGCGGCGCATCCCCCCATTGTGTCGCGGCCACGTAGGCGGCCACGGTCCGCTCGGCCTGGGCGGCATCGGCTGCGTGGATGAAGGCGATGGGCTCGCCCGCCTGGCAGGCCGTGCCCACGGGCCGCACGGCGCTGAAGCCGACGCGCATGTCGATGCGGTCGCTCGCCACACGCCGGCCCCCGCCCATCTCGACGACAAGCATGCCGAGATCGCGCGTGGCCATGCCGGTGAGCACGCCCGTGCGGGGTGCCGGCACGGGCACGACGATAGGTGCGGCGGGCAGGTGCTTCTCGGGCGCGTCGAGCAGGTCTGCCGGGCCACCCAGGGCCACCACCATCTGCGCAAATTTTTCGGCCGCCGCACCGCTGTCCAGCGCGGCTTGCAGCTTGGCGCGGGCGGCGGGCAGGTCGGGCGCGAGGTGGCCGAGCACCAGCATCTCGGCAGCGAGCGCCAGCGTCACTTCATGCAGGCGCGCCTCGCGCGCATCGCCACGCAGGTAGCGCACCGTCTCCAGCACCTCCAGCGCATTGCCCACCTCGGTGCCGAGGATCTGGTTCATGTCGGTGATCAAGGCCCGCGTGCGCAGCCCGGCGCCGGTGGCCACCGAGACGATGCTCTCGGCCAGCTCCTGCGCAAAGGCCGGCGTGGCGGCAAAGGCGCCGTTGCCGCACTTCACGTCCATGGCCAAGCCCTGCAGGCCGGCCGCCAGTTTCTTGGACAGGATGCTGGCGGTGATGAGCGGCACGCTCTCGACCGTGGCCGTCACGTCGCGTGTGGCGTAGAAGCGTTTGTCGGCCGGCGCGAGGTCGGCTGTTTGGCCGATGACGGCGCAGCCCAAGGACCGCACGATGCGGTCGAAGTCGGCCGGGTCGGGCGTGGTGCGGTAGCCGGGGATGGACTCCAGCTTGTCCACCGTGCCGCCGGTGTGCCCCAGGCCACGGCCGGCAATCATGGGCACATAGCCGCCGCAGGCCGCCACCAGCGGCGCGAGCATCAGGCTGACCTTGTCACCCACGCCGCCGCTGGAGTGCTTGTCGAGCACGGGGCCGGGCATGCCGGGCCACTGCATGACGCGGCCCGAATGCATCATGGCGCGCGTCAGCAGCACCGCCTCGTCGCGGCCCATGCCGCGCAGGAAGACGGCCATACCCAAGGCTGCCACTTGGCCCTCGCTCCATGAGCCGTCGGTCAGACCTTTGACAAAGGCCTCGATCTGCGCGGCATCGAGCGCGCGGCCATCGCGCTTGGTACGGA